>CP097967.1:900000-1070029 GCA_023703535.1 SAR86 cluster bacterium | reverse complement strand
CAAATTTAAAGAGAAAGAGGACTCACGGCTTTAAGTTAAGAATGTCTACAAAAGCTGGTAGAACAATTTTGTCTAATAGGCGATCCAAAAAAAGAAAAAGCTTAAGTGTTTAGTTTTTTTTATGCCTAACAAACAACAAAAAAAAATAATACTAATTAACAATTGCATTGAAATAGGCCTAAGCGATTCAGACGGACCTTTTTCCTCAATCAGGATTTCAATTCCTAAAAAAATTATTAAAAGCGCTGTTCAAAGAAATAAAATTAAGAGACAAATAAAAGAAATTTATAGATGTAGCTTTCAAAAAAATCTTAATAAAAATTTTTTGGTAAAATTTAAAAGAGAAGGCTATGTTTTTAAAGAAGAGTTAAAGGAATTTTTTTCAAATGTTTAATCCAAGATCTGTATTTTTATTAATTTCTCTTTTATTAGTTATGCTCCTTGTATTTGATTGGGGAAATGTAAGTAAAGGGCAGAAAGTTGAGGTCTCAAAATCTGTTCAAGAAAAAACAGATTCAGAACTTTTCAAAATTAGCAACGAATCCTTAGAAATTTTTGTAGATTTAGAGGATGGGAGTATAAAAGAGGCATTTTTAAAAGAAAAGAAAATAAATAATGGTCTTGAGAAGGTGAGGCTGCTCTCAAATGATGAGTTTTTAAGATTTTATTTTAAATCTACAATTTCTGGATTTAGCCCAACAGGCTTTTCGGTTCTAAATTCTTCTGATGATTATTTAACTATTCAGGGCATGGATGGGGTTGGAAATATATTAACAAAAAAAATAACATTTTCTGATAAATACAGCCTTCTTATTGAGGACAGGCTTGACTTATCAACCTCCACAATTGGTGTAATTAATTCTTTTAAGACTTTTTATAGAGATGAAAAAAAGTCTGTTGATTATGGCACATCATTTTCACGAGACCACCTCGCTTTTAGCACAAGTGAAGATGTGTTCAATGATGAAAGCCTTAGATCTGTCGACAGCAGAGAGGATTATATGGGCCATTGGGTTGGTCATTCTCAAAAACATTTTGTGGTTGCTGTTTATGATGACGAAAATCAGCAGAAAATATCACTTTATCCTAAAGATATTAATGGCATGTACAGGTTTGGCATATCGGAACCAATGAATTTTGAAGGAAGCTCTTATATCTCAGAAACAAGGCTTTATCTTGGTCCTAAACAAAAAGATGTTCTAGAGGTTGTAGCTCCACACTTTAAATATAACCTTGATCTTGGTTTTGTTTATGGAATAGGGGAGTTCTTTATTGTTGTTTTAAATTTTTTATATGGGCTTGTTAACAATTGGGGGGTTTCAATTATTTTGCTTACTGTGCTTTTTAAGGTTGTATTGTCGCCACTGCAGATTATGCAGCTTAACTCTATGGTAAAGATGAGAAAGCTTTCACCAAAACTACAAGAGCTCCAAGAAAGATATAAAAATGACAGGAATAAATTAAGCATGGAGATGATGCAGTTGTATAAAAGAGAAAAATTTAACCCAGCAGCTGGTTGTTTGCCTCTGTTTGCTCAGTTTCCAATATTTATTGCTATGTTTTGGGTTACCAGGGAGGCATTTGAATTTCGTGGTGAGTCATTTTTATGGATACCAGATCTTGCAGAATCAGACCCTTATCTAATTGCACCAGTATTAATGGGCTTAATGATGTTTGCTTCTCAAAAACTAATGCCAAAACCACCTCAATCTCAAGGAATGCAGGCTCAAATAGCGCAACAAATGATGGTTGTTTTTCCACCCATGATAACAATAGTTTTTTTATTCATGCCTGCGGGTGTTGTGGTTTATTCTGTGGTAAATATGCTTTTATCAATTATTCCTCAGGTATTAATAATGAGCCGCGCACAGTCTGAAAGTGGTTAGGAAAGAAGATCCTATATATGCACTGGCTACTCCCGAAGGGGTTTCTGCGATATCAGTTATAAGGATCAGCGGCCTTTCAATTTCAAAAAAATTTTTTAATTTTCTTGGCATAAAAAACAAAAAACCCGGCGTTTTTTTAAGAAGTTTATCTTTAAGCGGCTTCACTGAAAAATGTCTTGTTTTGTACTTTAAAGCCCCTCAATCATACACAGGCGAGGATGTTATAGAAATTCAACCTCATGGAAGCATGGTTGTTGTTTCAGAGATTCTAGACGTTTTAGAGGGTTTTGGTTTTAGAGAGGCGCAAGCAGGGGAGTTTACTAAGAGGGGTTTTATGAATAATAAATTTACCATTGATGATGCAGAGTCAGTTGCTGCCAATATTGAAGCAAACAGTGCAGAAGAATTAAGAATGTTGGAAGACTTTAGGTTGGGAAGGGTTGGTAATTTTTTCTCAGGCGTGACAAAAAAAATAGAAAACTTATTAGTCACCATTGAGTCCCAGCTTGATTTTTCTGATGAAGGGGCTATTGGATCAATGAACAAGGAAAATATAAAAAAAGAGGTGTCTGTCCTGAAAAGAGGTTTGGATGATTTTTTAGAAAAATATTCTCCATTTCAGTCTGAAATGATGAAAAAAAAGGTTGTGCTGGTAGGCCGGCCCAATGTGGGGAAGTCTTCTTTGTTTAATTTGTTGGTTGAGAAGAAGGTTGCCCTTGTAAGTGATACGCCTGGAACCACAAGAGATGTTGTAAGAAAAAACCTTTTTTTAAAAGGTGTTGAGATAACGCTAGAAGATACAGCTGGAATTAGGTCTGGTAAGGTTTCTAAGATTGAAAAAATGGGAATGGCTTTAACAAAAGAATCATATAAGTCATCAGATCTTTGTTTAGAGGTTTTTGAGCCTGAACAAGCAATAGAAAAAAAATTTAAAGACTCAGTAGTTGTTGTAAATAAATCAGATCTATTAAAAAGTCGTACTGAAAAAAATATATTGTATGTCTCTGCAAAGACTGGTGACGGCATAGAAAAACTTAGAGAGCTAATATATAAACATGTTAGGTCCAAGCCGGAACTCTCATTGGTTACTGAAAGGGTTTACAAAGCTGTAATAAAAGCAAATAACAGCATTGAAGAGGTTAGGGATGATGACGTTTTTGAAATAACCGCCCAGCAATTAAGAGATGCTTTATTAGAATTAAGGTATGTATACGGAAATTTTGATAACGAAAAAATTTTAGATGAAATTTTTTCAAAGTTCTGTATAGGCAAGTGAAAAAATGTGTGCATTATGTTGATATCTTTTTATCAACAAACTGCTAACAACATCATATAACTAAAAACACAAATTAATTACAAAATAAACACAAGAATCATATCCTTTAAAGGACGCATAAAAACCATATAATTTACACTTATTAACAATTACTTTAGTTGCTAATAATAATAATAAAAATAATATGACATATGTATTTGATATATTAATAATAGGAGGCGGACACGCAGGCGTCGAGGCCGCACTTATTGCAAGAAAAATGGGACGTCAAGTTGGTCTTGTTTCTTTGGATCATTCAAAAACAGGAAGGATGTCGTGCAATCCAGCCATTGGAGGAATGGGCAAAACCCACATTGCCAGAGAGGTTGATGCCTTAGGTGGTTATATTGCCGAAGCAACAGATTTGGCCGGAATTCAGTTTAGAGTTTTAAATAGAAAAAAGGGACCAGCAGTACAAGCAACACGAGCACAAACAGACAAAGATCTTTATGAAAAAATTATCCAAAAAAAACTTAAGGAAGAGGGAGTTGTTTTAATCAATGATGAAATTATTAATTTTAAAAAAGATAAAAACGAAATCATATCTGCCCTATCAAAGAATAATGAATATTCTGCAAAATCTTATGTTTTAACAACAGGCACATTTTTGAATGGCTCTATTTTGATTGGTCATGAAAAAAACGAAGGAGGGCGTATTAATGAAAAAAAATCGTCAGGACTTGAGCTTTTTTTTAACAGCTTAAACTTAAAAACAGGAAGACTTAAAACAGGAACACCCCCAAGACTCGACAAACAAACTGTTGATTTTGGTTCTTTAGAAGAGCAACCAGGAGACAGTGAGAAGCTCTTTATGTCATACCTTGGTGCAAAGAATAAACACCCAAAACAAACATCATGCCACATTACTTATACGAACAAAAAAACACATGAAATTATTAGAAAGAACATAAAAAAATCAGCAATGTATTCAGGTCTTATAAGTGGCGTTGGACCAAGATATTGTCCATCTATCGAAGATAAGATAATGAGATTTGAAGACAAAGATCAACATCAGGTTTTTGTTGAACCTGAGGGCTTAAAAGCGAACACAATTTATCCAAACGGAATATCTACAAGCCTCCCTAAAGAAATACAAGAAGAATACATTAGATCAATAAAGGGGTTTGAAAACGCCAAGATAACTCAGTTTGGTTATGCTGTTGAATATGACTACATAGACCCTAGAAATCTCGACAAAACCTTAAGAGTTAAAAAGCTTAAAAACCTTTTTTTAGCAGGCCAAATAAATGGAACAACAGGCTATGAGGAGGCAGCAGGACAGGGGATGGTTGCAGGCATAAATGCTTCTTTATTATTAGATGAAGACAGCTGGATGCCAAAAAGGCAAGACTCATACCTTGGTGTTCTGGTTGATGATTTAACAAGGTTTGGTGTAAGTGAGCCTTATAGAATGTTTACCTCACGAGCAGAACACAGACTTTTGCTGAGACAAGATAATGCCGATGAGAGAATGTTCAAATACTCAAAAAAATTTAAAACATTAGACAAAATAAGAGAAGAGGTTTACTTGAAAAAACAGTCAGAAAAGAACAAAGCGAGAAATATTCTTGAAAGAACAAAAATAGATGTGGGCGGAAAGAAAAGAACAGGAACAGATCTATGTAAAAGAAATGATTTCTCCCTTAAAGACCTTTCAAAAATTACCAAACTTAAAGGGGAAAATTTCAAGCAAACATATTTTGATATCAGGTATTCTGGCTACATAAAAAAACAACAACGCGAATTGGAAAAAATTAAAAATCTAGAAGAATTTAAACTAGGCTTAATTTTCGACTATAAAGAAGTTATTGGCTTGTCAGGGGAGCTACAAGAAAAACTCAATCACCATAAACCAAAGGACCTTCAAGAAGTCGCAAACATCGAGGGCATTACACCAGCAGCAATAAGTGTTCTTACAATTCATTTAAAAAAGATTGATGCAATTAAAACCAGCTATTAAAAAAGGCCTCGAGACTTTTTTGGGGGAGGTGTTAAAACAAAACGCAAAACACAACCTTACCGGAGCAAAAACAAAAAAAGATTTTGAGTTTCACATCGAGGACTGTGTTCAGGCGACAATTCAGGCCTCAGACAAACTGGAGAATATAGTTGTTGATTATGGTTCAGGATCGGGGTTGTTGGGGGTGGTTATAAAAATATTAGAGCCAAATAAAGAAGTTTTTTTAGTTGAAAGAAATTTAAGAAAACATCAGTTTCAAAAATTTGTTTTAAGCAAATTAGGAATAGATGGAATTATCCCAATTCATGATGATGTGGCCAACTTTTCTTTAGATAAAAAATATACCGCATGTTCAAAGGCGTTTGCTTCAATAAAAAAAACACTACTAATGACAAAAAACAAAGAAAACATCAAAAATTATTTATTTCTTAAGAAAAATGATGCAAATACCAAAAGAGAGTTATTAGAAGCCAAGCCTTTGATATATGATTACAAGATGCACAATTATTTGTGCCAAAATGTAAAAATGACAGTTATTGAAGTAAATGACAATTAGAGTTGCCGTTACAAATCAAAAAGGCGGTGTTGGGAAAACAACTACAGCAGTTAACCTTGCTGCATCTCTTACAAAAGCAAATCGAAATGTCTTGTTAATTGACATCGATCCACAAGGTAACGCCAGTTCTGCAGCTGGAATTAAAAAAAATTCTGAAAGTTCTTTATACGAGTTCTTTAACAGCGAAGAAAAAATTGAAAGTTTTATAATTGAAGCATCTGGAGGTTACGATATTATCCCAGCCAACAATAACCTGGTTGCAGCAGAAAAAATCATTGAAAAAACAGAAAACAGAGAAAAATATTTCAGTGCACATCTAAAAAAAACTTCCAAAAAAATATGACTATATTCTGATTGACTGTCCACCATCGCTAAATCTTTTAACAATAAACTCTATGGAATTTTGTAGAAACGTGCTTGTTCCTGTTCAGTGTGAGTATTATGCCCTTGAGGGACTAGTTACTTTAAAATCTACAATTTCTGAACTGAATGATGTTCTTGGTTTAAAAATAGACATAGTTGCAATACTAAGAACAATGGCTGATTGGAGAAATCGTCTCACACGCGAAGTTTCAAGTCAGCTAGAAAAGCATTTTAAAGAAAAGGTTCTTAATACAATCATTCCCAGAAATGTAAGATTAGCAGAGGCGCCCAGCTATGGCCAATCGATAGTCGATTATGATATAAATTCTATTGGTGCTGAAGCTTTTCTAAGTTTATCTGGAGAGTTCATAAGGAAATTTGAAAATGGCAAAAAAAACATCGCTTAACAAAGGATTAGAAGCTTTACTTGGCGACGTTGCCGAAAGTAAAAATTCGGAAAAGCCTCAAAAAAATGTAAAAAAAGAAACTAAAGAAAAATCATCAGAAATTTTATTAAGTCAAATAAAGGCTAATCAATATCAACCAAGAACTTCTTTTGATCAAAAAAAATTAGAAGAACTTGCAGAGTCAATTAAGAAACATGGAGTTATACAACCAGTTTTAGTTAGAAAGGATGGAAAGGGTTTTGAGCTTGTTGCTGGAGAAAGAAGGTTCAGAGCTGCAAAACTGGCTAAATTAAAAAAAATACCAGTTGTAGTATCGAATATATCTGACGTCCAATCACTAGAAATTGCAATACTTGAAAATATACAAAGAGAAGATCTTAATCCTTTAGAAGTGGCCAAGGGCTATCAAAGACTTAAGGATGAATTTGGCTATACACAAGAAGCTGTAGCTAAAAGCGTTGGCAAACCAAGGAGTTCTGTAGCTAATTCTTTACGTCTACTGACATTATCGCCGAAAATTCAAGATGAGATTGATAAGGGAGTTATAAGTGAAGGGCATGCAAAAGTACTTCTTAGTGTTGATGGTGTAAAAGCTGAACAACTACTTATGAGAATAATTTCTGAAAATTTATCAGTTAGAGATCTAGAGAAACAAATTACAGAGAGCTCCCCACAAACCTCAAAGAAAGAGAAAAAATCAAGAGATGAACTTAACCTCGAATCGGCTTTAAGTTCACGTATAGGGTCAAAAGTAACTATTGAGGATAAAGATGGAAAAGGAAAGATGGTCATCAAATATTATTCATATGAAGAATTAGATGGAATCATTGAAAAAATTTCACATTAGAGCTACAAACGAACATTAAATTAAATTACAATTACGACACCCATGGCATCTGAAAGTTCAGAACGTACATTTCAAGAATATCTAGAACACCATTTACAAAATTTGGTGTATGGCCGACTGCCTGAAGGACATGAAAGAAAATTCTATGCCAAGGGCGAGACTGACGAAGAAAAAACAGCTTATTGCCAAGATGACAAAGGCATGAATTATGATGGGGACAAATATTGCAAAGAAACATTAACAGAAGACGGATGGTATTTAGCCAATAACAAGACAGACCTTGAAGCAATGGGATTCTGGGCATTCAATATTGATACATTATTTTTTTCGCTCTTGTTGGGTTCAATTTTTCTGTTCTTTTTTATCAATGCAGCGAAAAGCTTCTCATTAGAAAAACCAACTAAACTTCAGCTTTTTGTAGAAATGATGATTGATTTTGTAAATGGAGTGGTGAAAGGAACCTTCAAAGCAGGACAAAACACCCTTGTTGCGCCAATGGCGCTCACAATCTTCGTTTGGGTATTGTTAATGAACTTAATGGATCTTGTTCCAGTTGATTTAATTCCTTATCCAGCAGAGGAAATAGGGATTCCATTCTTAAAAGTGGTGCCAACAACAGATCTTAATCTAACTGCAGCATTGGCCCTTTCGGTATTTATTTTATATTTGTTTTTTAGTATTAAAAATAAAGGCTTTATTGGTTTCATAAAGTCTATAACTTTACATCCATTTGGACCATGGATGTTGCCTGCAAACCTATTTGTTGAAGTGATTGATATGCTAGCAAAACCTTTATCACTCGCCTTAAGACTTTATGGAAATTTATATGCTGGTGAGATGATATTTTTATTAATTGCGGGTATGGTAATGATTAATTTTGAAACATTAACTATAGCGGGTGTTGGCTTGAATCTTGCAGGTATAACACTAAGTCTTATTTGGGCAATATTTCATATTTTAATAGTTGTACTTCAGGCATTTATTTTTATGATGTTAACAGTGGTATATATGAATATGGCACATGAAAAATTTGAACAACATTAAAGGAGGTTGTAATGGAAGAAGCAGTAATTGAAGCTGGAAAATTTGTAGGAGCAGGATTTATGTTTGGTCTCGCAGCAATCGGTGCTGGAGTTGGGGCAGGAGTTTTAAGCTCAAAATTAATAGAGTCTATAGCTAGACAGCCAGAATTAGAGGATCAGTTAAGACCAACATACTTTTTGGGTATTGGACTAGTTGACGCTGTTCCAATGATTTCAGTTGGTTTGGCTTTCTATGTATTGTTTGTTGCGTAAATGAATTTAAACGGCACACTTTTAGGACAAATGATAGCTTTCGGGCTATTTATTTGGTTTTGTTGGAAATTTGTTTGGCCACCATTATTAGCAGCAATGGAAGAGCGAGCAAATAAAATTGAACAAGGATTAAAAGATTCAGAGGATAGTGCCAAAAAGATTATTGAAGCTGAAGAGCAAAGCAAAAAAATGATTGCTGAAGCAAAAAGTGAAGCAAAAAAAGTTTTATCTAATGCTAAGGCTCAGTCTGAAAAAATTGTTGAGGATTCAAAAACCAAGGCAACTGAAGAAAAAAATCGTATTGTTGCTTCTGCACAAGCAGAAATAGACAAAGAAGTTGTTAATGCAAAGAAAAGTCTTGAAAAAGACTTTGCAACTAATGTGATGTCGGCGGCAAAAAAAATTGTTGGTAAAGAAATATCAGAAACAAACCATGGAGACACAATTCAAAAAAGCTTGGATGATTTTAGAAAATGAATAGGTTGTTTGAAGTGTATTCAAAAGGGCTATATCAGTCTCTAAATAGTGATGAGGTTGTGAAAATAAAACAAGATTTTGAGACCATTGCTTCGAGTGAAGACATAAAGTCATTAAAAATGTTTTTTAAGGATAAAACCATTAGCAAGAGGGAAAAGTTACAGACTGCTCTTTCATTGGTAAATGACGATTTTTCCATAGAACCTTTTTTTAACACGCTAGCTGACAATAATAGGTTTGATCTTTTACCAGATCTTTTCCAATATTTTGTAAATTATTGTTTTATACAAGAAGACAACATTCCTGTTAATGTCAAATTAAACAAAGAACCTACTGATGAAATTAAAGAAAGAATTTCATCATTTGTCTCAAATAAATTTAATAAATCTATGCAGGTAAACTATGAAATAGATTCAAACCTAATAGGCGGAATTATTATTAAACATAAAGACAATGAAATAGACCTAAGCCTTGATAATAAGCTTTCAGGGCTAAAGGAATTATTAATAAATTAAGGAGAAATAATGAGTACTAAAATAAACCCATCAGAAATCTCAAGCATCATAAAGAAGAAAATTGAAGATTATAAGGGTGCGAGTTCTGAATCAAATGTAGGAGAAGTTCTTTCTACAGCAGATGGCATTGTTCAAATTTTTGGACTAGAGGATGCAATGTATGGAGAGCTATTAGATTTTGGAGAGGGCACCTATGGATTGGCGCTTAACCTTGAGAATGATTCTGTTGGGGCAGTTGTTTTAGGTGACGCTGGACATATCAAGGAGGGTCAAAAAGTAAAAACAACTGGAAGAATTTTAGAAGTTCCTGTTGGGGAAGGGTTAAAAGGACGTGTTATTGACGCACTCGGCAGACCAATTGATGGAAAAGGGGAAGTTAAGTCAGAAACAAATGCACCTATTGAAGTCGTAGCGCCAGGTGTTATTGACAGACAGGGTGTTGATCAGCCAGTGCAAACAGGAATCAAATCTATAGATGTAATGGTGCCAATTGGTCGTGGTCAAAGAGAACTTATTATTGGAGATCGCCAAACAGGGAAAACTGCTATTGCTGTAGATGCAATTATTAAACAGAAAGATTCAGACATAACATGCGTATATGTCGCAATAGGCCAAAAACAGTCTACTGTGGCAACAGTTGTAAGACAGCTTGAGGAAGCTGATGCACTTAAAAATACAATTGTTGTTTCAGCGAGTGCAGCAGAAAGTGCTTCATTGCAGTTTTTAGCTCCTTACTCAGGTTGCACTATGGGTGAGTATTTTAGAGATAGAGGCGAAGATGCTTTAATTATTTATGATGACCTATCAAAGCATGCTGTTGCTTACAGACAAATATCACTCCTTTTAAAAAGACCTCCAGGAAGAGAAGCATTTCCTGGTGACATTTTTTATTTACATTCAAGACTACTGGAGCGTGCAGCAAGAGTTAATCCAGATTATGTTGAAAGACTTACTAATGGCAAAGTAAAAGGAAAAACCGGCTCACTCACAGCGCTACCAATTATTGAAACACAAGCAAGTGATGTTTCAGCATTTATTCCTACAAATGTTATATCAATCACGGATGGACAAATTTTCTTAGAAACAGATTTATTTAATTCAGGAATAAGGCCAGCTATTAATGTTGGGATTTCTGTATCAAGGGTTGGTGGTGCAGCTCAAACAAAAATTATCAAAAAATTAGGGGGTGGCGTGAAGCTTGCACTTGCTCAGTTTAGAGAGCTAGAGTCATTTTCTCAATTTGCATCAGACCTTGATGATGCTACCAAAGAACAGCTCGAAGATGGCCAAAGAATTACTGAGCTCTTCAAACAAACACAGTTTTCACCAAGATCTGTAGCATGCATATCAATTGTCTTGTATGCCATTGAATACAAATATTTAAAAGATATTGAAAAAGATAAAATGCAATCTTTTGAAGAAAATTTAAGAGACTACTTCAAAACAAAACATTTAAAAGTTTGGGAAGAAGTTAACAAAACAGGTGACTGGAACGATGACATTGAAAAAAAATATAAGAAAGTTTTAGATACTTTCATGAAAGAAGGCTCGTGGTAAATGGCTCAAACTAAAGAGATAAGAAAAAAAATAGGAAGTGTTCAAAACACAAAAAAAATTACTTCAGCAATGGAATTGGTGGCCTCAAGCAAAATGAAAAAAACGCAAGATGCTATGAGCAAAGGAAAGCCATATTCTAAAAAAATTATCGAATTAATTGATAGCCTTTCAAATGCCAGTTCCGAGTACAAACATCCTTTTTTTAATGAATCAGAATCAAAAACAGATATTTATATCATTGTTGGCACAGATAAAGGACTATGTGGTGGCTTAAATTCAAATCTTTTCAAAAAAGCATTAGCCAATATGGCTGATAGAGAAAAGAAAGGAAGGAAAGTTCAAGTTGTAACTTTTGGAAAAAAAGCGGCAGATGTTTTTTCTAGATTAAAAAATGCTGAAATTTTAGGAACAGCCGCAAAACTTGGCGATATTCCAAAAGCAGAGGATGTTATAGGGTCATCTCAAATTGCTATATCTGAATTTGAAAAGGGTAGCATTGGTAACGTATACCTCTATGCTAATGAATTTATCAATACAATGTCACAGGCACCATTTGAAAGAAAGGTTTTACCAATAGCCTCTATTGAAGCTAATGAAGAAAAGAAAAAAATATGGGACTACATTTATGAACCATCATCAAAAGAAATATTGGATAGGCTTTTAAAGAGATATATAGAAACACAAATATACCAAGCTGTGATAGAGAATAATGCATGTGAGCAGGCAGCAAAAATGATTGCTATGAAAAATGCTTCAGAAAATGCAGAGGAAATTATCAATGATCTACAGCTACTTTATAACAATGCAAGACAAGCATCTATAACACAGGAGCTTTCAGAAATAGTTGGAGGCGCTGCAGCAATTTAAGGAGAAAAAAATGTCTGAATTAGGAAAAATAAAACAAATTATCGGAGCCGTTATCGATGTCGAGTTTGGGAAAGAGCAAATCCCAAATATTTACGATGCATTAGTTGTTCAGGAAAACAATCTTGTTTTAGAAACACAGCAACAACTTGGCGATGGAGTTGTAAGAACAGTAGCAATGGGTACTACTGAAGGTTTAAAAAGAGGGCTAGATGTAACAAATACTAAAGCACCTATAAGTGTGCCTGTAGGAGAAAAGACTTTAGGTAGAATTATGAACGTCCTTGGCGACCCAATAGATATGAAAGGAGATGTAAAGGCTCCAAACAAAATGCCTATCCACAGAAAACCGCCAGAGTATGTTGAGCTTTCAGATTCAAATGAGATTCTGGAAACTGGAATTAAAGTTATTGATTTAGTCTGCCCTTTTGCAAAAGGTGGAAAGGTTGGCCTTTTTGGAGGTGCTGGAGTAGGTAAAACAGTTAACATGATGGAGCTTATTAGAAATATCGCCATCGAGCATTCTGGTTATTCAGTTTTTGCAGGAGTTGGAGAGCGAACAAGGGAAGGAAACGACTTCTATCATGAAATGACAGAATCTAAAGTCTTAGATAAAGTTTCACTTGTCTATGGACAGATGAATGAGCCGCCAGGAAATAGACTTAGAGTTGCTTTAACAGGACTAACAATGGCAGAACAATTCAGAGATGAGGGTCGTGATGTTCTTCTATTTGTTGACAATATTTATAGATATACATTGGCTGGTGTTGAGGTCTCAGCACTACTTGGTAGAATGCCTTCTGCTGTAGGTTATCAACCTACACTTGCAGAAGAGATGGGGGTATTACAAGAAAGAATTACCTCAACAAAAACTGGCTCTATCACATCCATACAGGCTGTTTATGTTCCAGCTGATGACTTAACAGACCCTTCTCCAGCAACAACTTTTGCTCACTTAGATGCAACAGTTGTGCTATCTAGAAGAATTGCAGAATTAGGAATATATCCTGCTGTTGATCCTCTTGATTCAACCTCTAGACAGCTTGATCCACTTGTTGTTGGTCAAGAGCATTATGAAGTTGCGCAAAGAGTTCAGGGCGTTCTACAGAGATATAAAGAGCTTAAAGATATTATTGCAATTTTGGGTATGGATGAATTATCTGATGAAGATAAAAATACAGTTTCAAGAGCAAGAAAAGTTGAAAAGTTTTTATCTCAACCTTTCTTTGTGGCAGAAGTTTTCACAGGCTCACCTGGAAAATATGTATCAGTTAAAGATACCATTCAAGGCTTTAAAGAAATATTAGATGGTGTTCATGACGATGTTCCTGAACAAGCATTTTATATGGTTGGTTCCATAGATGAAGTTTTAGAAAAAGCTAAAACTGTAAAAAATGATTGATATAAGCTTTATCTCCCAAGAGCAGACTTTGTTTGAAGGACAGGCAAAAATGGTTGTCATGGACGGCAAAGAAGGCCAGCTTGGGGTTGTTAAAGGACACTCACCATTATTGGCGATACTTAAACCAGGACCTGTCAGGATGATTACTGATGACAATGAAGAAGTCTTCTTCACCAATGGTGGTTTTGCAGAAGTTCAACCAGACCACATTACTATTTTAGTTGACTCAGCTTTGCGTGCTGATGATCTTGATGAGGCAAAAATTCTGAAAGCCAAAGAAGAAGCAGAAAAACTTTTAAAAGATAAAAAAGATCAAAAAGAATTTGCTGAAGCATCAAGTCAACTCACACAGTCCTTGTCTCAGTTAAGAGCAATAGAAGCTCTTAAAAAGAATATTAAGTTAAAAAAGTAGTTAATCTATTCAAAAAAACATTAAAATCTCAAGATGGGTTTAAGCATTATTCTTCTTGCTGCAGGCGAAGGCAAAAGAATGAAAACAGATTTACCAAAGCCTCTTATTAAATTAGGAGACATACCTATGGTTCAACATTCTTTGAACACTTCGACGAAATTAAACCCAGACAGATTAATTCTTGTAACAGGATATAAGAAAGATGAAGTAAAAAAATATGTATTGGCAGAAAATTCTGGAGACTTTATTTTTTGTGAACAAAAAGAAAGGCTTGGCACTGGGCATGCTGTAAAACAAGCTTTGCCATATTTACCAGAGAACGGAAAGACTTTAGTTTTATATGCTGATGTGCCATTAGTTTCTTTAGGCACTTTAAGAAAGCTTATAAGGTCATGTATGAGAAAAAAAATGTCTATCTTAACAGCAGACATTGACGATCCATCTGGTTACGGCAGGATTATTAGAGATAAAAATGGTAACCCAACCCTTATCAGAGAGCAGGCCGATGCCACAAAAGCAGAAAAAAGCATAAAAGAAATTTTCAGTGGCATTATGGTAATTGAAAATAAACACTTAAAAAAAGGTGTAAATGGTTTAGTAAGAAGTAATGTAAAAGGGGAATACTATTTAACAGACCTGGTAGAGTTTTCTAGTCAGAGAAAACATAGTGTGGGAACTGTAAAGACAGATGTAAGAGAAGTTCTTGGGGCAAATAATAAAGAGGAGTTAACAGAACTTTACCAATCTATGACAAAGTTAAACTTAAATGATGCTGCTAAAAAAGGGGTCTTTTTTAAAGATCCATCTTCTTGTTTTATAGAGGGACAACTAAAAAACTGGCAAGGATGTAAGTATAGGCAATAACGTTACTTTTAAAGGCTCCGTTGTATTAGGCAACAATGTCAGCATAGGCTCAAATACTTTAATCTCAAATTCAAAAATTGGAAACAATACTTTCGTAAAAGATTTTTCCTCTATCGAAGACTCAAAAATTGGTAGCAATGTTGAAGTTGGTCCCTTCGCTAGATTGCGTCAAGGAGTCGTTCTAGAAAATGAGGCAAAAATAGGCAATTTCGTTGAAGTAAAAAAATCTAAGATAGGAGAAGGTGCTAAGGCGAACCATCATGCCTATCTTGGAGATGCAAGTGTTGGGAAAAAATCGAATATTGGTGCAGGTACAATTACTTGTAATTATGATGGCAATAAAAAACATAAAACCAAGCTTGATGATAATGTTTTTATCGGCTCGAATTCTTCACTTGTTGCTCCTGTAAAAATCGGTAAAAAATCATATGTCGCTGCAGGCTCTGTTATTACTTCAGATGTACCACCAAATTCTTTAGCATTTGGCAGATCTAAGCAAAGCACTAAGAAAAACTGGAAGAAGAAATAATGTGCGGTATTGTTGGTGGTGTTTCAGACAGAAATGTTTTACCAATTCTAATTGAAGGACTAAAAAGACTGGAATATCGAGGGTACGATTCTGCTGGAGTTGCTTTCAGAGAAAACAGCAAGATTTCACTTATAAAAGCAAAGGGTAGAGTTCTAGATCTCGAGAATAAACTGCCTGAAAAGAAAATTAAAAGCAATCAAGGAATTGCACATACTAGATGGGCAACACATGGCGTGCCGTCAGAAAAAAATGCGCACCCACAAATTTCTGAAAATAAGATTTTTGTTGTTCATAATGGCATTATTGAAAATCACTTGAACCTTAGAGAGAAACTGCAAAGTGAAGGAGTGAAATTTAGATCTGATACTGATACTGAAGTTGTAGCTCATCTCATTAATTTGCATATGCAAAAGGGCATGGATTTCGATTCGGCAACACTTAAAGCTATTTCACAACTCAAAGGAGCTTATGCACTAGCGGTAATAGATAAAGATAATCCTGATTTAATTATTGGTGCAAGAAATCAAAGCCCTCTTGTCATTGGAGAGGGATACGATGAGAATTTTGTTGCCTCAGATATAATGGCACTTGCTCCAGTGACAAATAAATTTAAATTTATGGAAGACGGTCAGGTGGCATTTATAACTAAAGAGAAAAACCATGTCATAACATCAAATGGCAATGCCGCAAAATTAAAAACACAGGAAATAGACTCAAATTCTTATACAAACGATTTGGGTGGCTATAACCATTTCATGGAAAAAGAAATTTTCGAACAGCCTGATGCTATTTCTAAATCTATTGAAGGCAGGCTCGGTAAAAATGAAACTCAAGAGGGTATTTTTGGTTCAGGTTTTGAAGAAGCTGTAAAAGATGTCACGAACATTCAGATTATTGCTTGCGGCACTAGCTTTCATTCAGGCAGAATTTTTGAATATTGGTCTCATAAATTTTTGGGCATTAATTGTCGTGTTGATTATGGGTCTGAATATCAATATCAAGAACCAATTAAAACAAAGAAAACTTTATTAGTTACCATTTCACAGTCTGGTGAAACTGCAGACACTCTATCATCATTAAAATTCGCTAAAAAAACTGGTTCGCCTGTTACATTAACAATTTGTAATGTTGCAAATAGTTCATTGTGCAGGGAGTCTGACTATACATTGCTCACAAATGCTGGTCCTGAAATTGGCGTGGCCTCAACCAAAGCTTTTGTTACACAACTGGCATGTTTGAATTTACTACTGCTGACACTAATGAGAGTGCACAACCAGACTCCTAATGCTAGAAAGAAAATTACAGATGCCCTCAGGGATCTTCCTAAACACATAGATAAAACTTTGAAAATGACAGATGTCTATAAATCTACTGCTAAACTTTTATTTAAAAGAAGTAGTGCTCTTTTTCTTGGCAGAGGTTTATATTTTCCAATAGCTAGAGAAGGCGCCCTAAAATTAAAAGAGATTTCATACATTCATGCAGAAGCCTATCCTGCAGGCGAATTAAAACATGGACCACTTGCATTGATAGATCGTGATATGCCAGTTATTGCTCTAGTTCCAGACAATGAACATTTAGATAAAATTCAATCGAACATTCAAGAGGTTGCTGCGAGAAAAGGGAAAGTTGTGACCATAGGTCCTCTAGGAAAAACTAAAATTACCAAAGATGGCGGACATATTAAGATTCCAAAGACTTTAGATCTTCTTAATCCAATAATTTCAGTAGTGCCGATGCAACTTATTTCATATTACACAGCACTTCTTAAGGGCACTGATGTAGACAAACCTCGCAACCTTGCGAAGAGCGTTACTGTTGAGTAGAAATGTTTGTAACAGTAATTGAATAGGAAAATAAATGACAAGAAAACTTTCAAATAACTTTTCACCAAATGATAGATTTATAAGGACCGATGAGGAATTTCATCCAAAAGTTGAATTACATAATAGGGTCAGAACAGATTGGATAGGAAATGGGAAAACATTTTCTGAACTTTACAAACCAAACTCTTTTTATAGACAAAATATAAAAAGAAAAGATTATCGTGGTGACGGATATATGATTGACCAAGACATAAAGTGGGATATAAAACACGGATGGATAAAAAAAATATAAAAACTGTTACAACCAATTCAACTCGGTCACTGTCGAGTAGATAGAACTGTCCACTTTTACAAGATTGTGGATATTAAATATTAGTGATAAAACATAAAAATGAATAGAAAGTTCGTTTATTACATTATTTTTGCTATTTCTTTTTTGCTTTTTTCTATAGTCCAGGATTACATAAGACCAAATTATGATGGTGCTAATGGAATAATAATTTATCTTCTTGGGGTCGCTCCAAATTTCTTACCAGGAATTGGGTTGCCTGCTCTGTTATATGTAGTGATTCCAGAAGTATCCAAACCTAATTCATCTTTATTTAAAAATCGACTCTATTGGTCAGTAGGAATCTCCATATCGGGATTGATTGCCAATGAGTTCATTACAATTTTTACACCTGGAAGAGGTGTCTTCGATTGGAATGATATTCTATGGACTATAATTGGAGCAGGTTTGTTTACATTGACTCACAAGAAGTTCAGCAAAACAACATAGAAGTTTAATGAAAGAAAGGCACATAGAATTTTTAATTAGATTCCATAAACCAACAAGTAGACAGTTAAATCTACTCAGTGACTGTAGAATGAATTAGCAATCTTTGGATATTAAAGAAGAAATATTAGATATAAATTTTAATGTCTACTTCCATCACCCAAGCATCGAATGAGCATAATTGAAGACATAAGAGAAAAACTCAGTCAAATTGGATTTATTTCAGAACCAGGATCTGTTTTGTATTCTGGAAATGAAACAATCAAGAAAGGAAAATTTTATTTCCTTGGTGCCAATCCTGGTGGACACTCAGATCAAAATCTCGGCAAATATCCCGATACGGTTGAGAATCAATTATTAAGAAAAAATACTTCCTCTGATTTTAACGAGTATTTTGATGCTAGATGGCAAATCAGAGGTAGAGAACCTTCTGCCTCGGGAACGGCATTGCTACAAAGGAGGATAAAGTTTTTATTTCATAAGATAGATATTGATCTAAGGAGTGTTTTATCAACTAATTTAGTTTTTGTTAGGTCCCCTACCTTAGAGGAGTTTCACCTAAAGTGGAGTGACGCTGCTGATAAATGTTGGAAGGTACATGAAATTTTGTTATCCCAAGTATCTCCAGAAATTATTATTGCTTATGGGTCTGATGCAAGTGAGTACATCAAAAAAAAGATGACTGTTAAAGGTGAAAAATATTTTGAAATAGTTTCATTGAATGAAAGTAAATATTTTTCAGTTACTCAAGGCATATTAGATATTGTAAACACTAAGACAGAATTGAAACTTATCTCAATACCTCACTTATCAAGATTTAAAATAAATGCAAAAGGGATGGAGTTTGGAGACGCATATGATGTTAGACCTGCCTTGGAATGGTTGAAAAGAGAAATATCAAATTCCTCTGAAGAATAACTCGATCCCTAATTGCATCAAATGTATTCAATTAAAAGAGGAGATATCTCTTTTGTTGTAAAAAAAACAGTTGCAACTAATTAATTGCTGGTGCTTTAACTTTGATGCTAGGAAGATTTTTATGAGATATTATTTTGATAACAATGAAAGATAAGTACAACAAGTTTTATATGATGTTTGATAAAAGATTTGAGACCTTTTGGAGAAAGGCAGATGCCTAAAAAGTATATTCCTTTGAAAGATCGACCTAAACTTTTTCGGAAAAAGAGGGAAAAATTGCGTAAAAAGTTAAAAACAGATGAAAGTTTAACTCAAGAAGAAAGAAAAAAATTACTCGATAGATACTTCAGAATGGGCAAGGGTTCGATTAGGGCAATAAGAGGTTAGATTCTTATTCGTTAAAAACTTTAACCTTAACTATCATCAGATTAAGATTATTAAATGCATAAAGATACAATTGAGTGCTGGGATTTAATTTTTGACGAACTAAAAATATGTGATCATGATTTTAAAAACCCTCTTTATATTGCTCATAATAAGATTAAAGATATAGTCTCTAAACTCTCGCATATTAAAAATAACAAAAAAGAAATAAGAATCTTAGGGTATATAACAAAAAGGGAACACAAACCTAAAATTTTTAGAGAAAATAACCTTTTTCTGCTTCCAGCATCTAATGCTTCATGGGTGATGATAAAAGGAGATGGTTATTTTGATCCAAAATATTTAATAGATAAAAAACCAAAAAAAATACCAAATAATATTCAACTTGATACACTCACTGGTGACTCTGAAGCAAGATTTATACATGAGGCTGTCGCTAAAGGTATTATTCAAGATTTTACAAAAACTGAAAAACTGATTTTTACATTGAGTGGAAGAAAGCGCGTTAATCCAGAATTTAAATACAATGCTTACGGCTATGAACTTATATGTAAGGGAGCTCAAATTGAGATAGATTCTGGTTATGAGTCTGAAAATGATGTTATTTTGATAGAGGCAAAATCAGGTGAAGTTGGGAGCGAAATAATAAGACAATTATTTTTCCCTTATAGGTTTGTATCTAATATTACTAACAAAAATATTAGAAATATTTTCTTTGTTCTTTCAAATGATAAACAGAGCGTAAGTTTATTTGAGTATGTTTTCGAAGACTGTATGATTTACGAGAGCATCAAACTAGTTAACTCAGAAAAATACTATTTATGACTTATTTATGGATATAAATTGGATAGTAGTCGGTTGGATTGTTGACATGATCCTTAATGGATTTGTGTGGCTTATTATTGCAGTTCTTGGTCTGCCATTAATTGATATAACCGATAAATGGATAAGAAAAACTCTTAAATTGATGGAAAAAGTTGATCTATGGATAAGAGATCTTGTAGAGAACTCTCTTGAATGGATTCTAAAGAAGAATTTTAAAATACTCTCTAGTGTTATATTGTTAATTATCTTTGGAATTCTCGCCCAATTAGAAATAATACCTAAGCTAATAACTTAAAATGACATCTACTTTAACTAAATTAAGACAAATTGCTGGATGGATACTCATTATCATTTCTATCATTTTGACTTTTATCAGTATTTTTGTAGCTACGACTGGAGAGCTCCTTAAAGGTGGCGGGATATATGTGGCTAGCCAAGTAACTTGGTATCCTGGACTTGCATTATTAGGCCCAGAAATAATTCAAAAAAGTAAAGATATGTGGAATAACTTCATAAAAAGGTTTAAAAAATAATTATGAAAAAAATTTTACTGATGATTCTACTGGCTTGCTCACAGTCAGTTTGGACCCTAGAAAAGATTAACGCACTACTTGATGGCCTACATCAGGATGCTCATGAGGGAAATTTTAAGACTTATTTTGATCGATATACTTCAGATGCGATCTTTCTTGGAACAGACAAAACTGAGCGTTGGACTATAGAAGAATTCAAAGCTTATGCAAAACCGGCATTTGCTGATGGACATGGTTGGACCTACAAGGTGATCGAGCGTAATTGGGAAGGAGAAGGCAATACCAAATGGTTTGACGAAATTCTTTTTAATGAAAAACTAGGACACTGTAGAGGTACTGGTGTTATAAAGCTTATTAATGGCGAATGGAAAATAGTTCACTATGCTTTAACTATGCTTGTGCCAAACTCAATTGCTGCAGATGTAGGCATGCTAACTCAAAAAGCTGATTAATTTCTTTTGCGATTACTCTATATCGAAGCCTTTTCTTTCCCCTTCACCTTCGGAAAGAAGTTTTCTTAGTCTTATCGAAGCATTTTTACCTGGATTTCGTGACATTTCGTGTACATATTGAGTTTCAGCCTCACATTCCTTGCATTTAAATTTACTTGTGAATGTTGCCTGTTGGTAGTTATCTTTAAACCTTTTGTCTTTTGATCCATCTTTATTTTCATGTTTCCAATATCTAGGGCCTTCACGTCCACTAACAAAATTTTCATTTGTTAATCTCTCATTACACCACGCGCACTTTCTATAAGGATTCCCAAATATTCTGTGAGCTTGAACTCCAACTAAAATTGCCAAAATCCAAACAACTATATGTGATCCAGTTTCACCCAAAAAGTTATACAAATCTATGAGAGCTTCATCTTGGTAGAAGAACAACAAATAGTAGCTAATCCCAAGAGCTATAAAGAAAAAAAGTAAAGCCATAAAGTATCCCTCATAAACATAATTGTTATAAAATATTTTTTTTGCTATAGGAGAGCAAGAATTTTTGCTCTGCCGTATAATATCAATATGTGTGATTGTTGTAAGTGTTGCGAATGCAGTTGTTGTTCTAAGTAGGTATTAGGATTTAAATTACTTTACAAATAAAAGTTCCCTCAATTGATTGAGTTTAGCCTGTGAAAATTGTCATTCTCTTATTTTTTTTAAGTTTTTTTCTTAAAACAGATTCTGAATATATACCTATTGAGTATTCTTATGGCAGTCATGAAAAACAAAAAATTGATCTTTATCTTGGTAATTCTGACAAAGTTTTAGTTTGGATTCATGGGGGAGGTTGGCTCTTTGGGGATAAAAGAGCAAAAAGATGGGTAAGAAGATTCCATAATCATTTTACTGATCATAAAGAATTAAATGTTTTCATGATTGGATATAGAGTTGGTGAAAATACAGCTCCTTATGCTGTTGAAGACGTTCTTTGTGCTTATAAGAAAATAGAAGAAGAAATTGAGTTAAGAGGTTTTTCAAAAAAAGATATAGTCGTTGCTGGTGCAAGTGCGGGCGGGCATTTGGCATTATTTCTCTCTCTATCACAACAAAATATTTCTAATAAAAGTTGTCTTTCAGACCTAAAACCAAAAGCAGTTGTGAATCTGTTTGGTATTACAGAAATCGAGCAGACTTATAAATATTTAGATCAAAGTAAATTCTTTTCTTTATCAAATTATGTTCGACGCTGGATACCAGATGAAAAAGAAGTATCTGAAGTTTCAAAGCAATTATCTCCTCTTTATTTAATAGATAATCAAAATATAAAAGTTCTAACTATTCATGGCACGAATGACGTTTGGGTTCCTTATTCACAAGCAAAATTATTGGATCAACAATTAAAAGAAAAACATTTATTGCACACAGTTGAAGGCGGAGGCCACTACGGATTCAGTGAAGAGGAGGATCAGGCTATTCGAGAAAAAATAAAAAATTTTATAACCGAGGTACATTTATAAATTGTCAGATTAGCTTCACTAATCTAAAATAATCTTCCTAAATACATGAAACTTTTTAATACACAACTAACAACAGATAAGTTCGCTGGTACTGTATCGCTTGTCTGCGCACTTCAGTGTTTATTGATGCCATCATTTTTTATTGCAACTTCAGGACTTGTATCGCTTTCAATAGATAATGAATTTGTCCACTCTATAATTCTTTTAATTGCTGTTCCTGTAAGTTTGTTTGCACTTTTTTTAGGTCTAAAAAATCATAAAAACAAATTAATTTTTTTAATTGGTTTGCTCGGGCTAATGGTTTTGATTGCTGCCTTTTTCTTTGCAAAAACATTTTTTGGCGAAAATGAAGAAATTTTGTTTACTGTTTTAGGCTCAATGATGGTTATATATGCTCACTATCAAAACCATGAAACTTGTAAAGAAATTCAGTGCAAGTCATGCCATGATTAAATCTATTCTGCTTTCAGCCTGGAATTAATTTTGCTGGCTTATTTAACCTTATTTGCTGCTATCGTCTTCGAAGTTATTGGCACTATGCTTTTGCCTGCTTCAAACAATTTTACAAAACCACTTCCAAGTTTTGTTTTGCTGTTATCTTATGGCATATCGTTTTATTTTCTTTCAATAGTTTCACAGAAACTACCTCTGTCAGTTGTTTATGCATCGTGGGCAGGGTTAGGTGTATTTTCTGTGGCTATACTAAGCTATTTTTTCTACAAGCAAGCACTTAATTGGCAAACTATATTTGGTTTGTTCCTTATTGTAATTGGCGTTACTATCGTAAACATATATAAAATTCATTCTTAAATTAATGACAGAACTAACAATTAAAGAAGTTTATGCTATAGGGTTGCCAATTATCTTGGCCATGATATTGATTGAGACTTTAATTTCAAGTTTTAACAAAAAATCTCTATATAAAAACAAAGACACATTTTGCACGAGTGGATTACTCTTTGGCAATATCCTAATGGGCTTTGCTATAAAAGGAGCAACGCTTGGACTGCATATATTTTTATATCAATTCAGAATTTTTGATCTTACAAATGTAGTTCCTTTGTGGGCTATGTGGTTAATGACATTTATTTTGATCGATTTTGTCTTTTATATTTATCACAGGTTCTCTCACAGAGTAAGATTTTTATGGGCAATACATATGAGCCATCATTCCAGTGAAGAGATGAATTTCGCTGTTTCTATGAGGCAAGCTTGGTTTGGACCTATTTCAAAAATTCCATTTTTCATTGTTCTGCCTATATTAGGCTTAGATCCAACAATTATTGCTGTTGCAGGTGTAATCAGTACTTTATGGGGAGTTGTTGGACATACACAAATAGTAGGAAAATTAGGCCCTCTTGAATGGATTTTAAACACACCATCGCACCATAGAGTTCATCATGGGGCAAATGCGGAGTACATAGATAAAAATTATGGCAATTTATTAATAATCTGGGATCGCATATTTGGAACTTTTGAACCAGAGAAAGCTAAAGTTAAATATGGTCTAGTAAATAACGTAAATACTTTTAACCCTATAAAAATTACATTCATGGGCTGGCAATCTATGATGTTAGATATCAAGAAAGCAAAAAATTATAAAGAAATTTTCTCAATTATTTTTGGACCTCCTAATACGAGAAATAGAAGTGGTTCTTTTTAATAAAATTATCCTCATATAGAAATTATGAAATTCACTATTAGGAAAATTCATAAATATTTAAGTTTGTTTATTTCTCTGCAGCTTTTACTTTGGACTGCTTCAGGTATTTATTTTGCTTATAACAAGATTGAGAATGTTAGAGGCGAGCAATATAGAGAACAAACATCTTTTTCAGTAGATCTCAGTAAAATAAATTTTGAAGTTGAAGATATAAGTACATTAAGTTTTGCCAACAGACTTAATGAAAGAGTGGTTGTTATAAGGGACACACAAGGTAAAAAATATTTTGATTTTGACGGAAATTTAATAGATAAAATTTCTTTTGAAGATGCTCTTGAAGTTGTCAAAACTAAAACAAATTTATCACCTTTAATAGTAGAAGAAGTAACAGAGGCTAAGAAAAGAGCAGAGTACAGAGGAAGAGACCTTCCTATCTATCGTGTTGTGTCAACAAACAAAAAAAATGAAAAAATCAATGTTTACGTAAATCCATATTCTGGAGATATAAGTGCAGTAAGGTCAACTCAGTGGAGAATATGGGATTTGCTTTGGGGTTTTCACATAATGGATTGGCAAGATAGAGACAATATAGGAAATATTTTTCTCAAAATCTTTTCAGTACTAGCGCTTTTAAGTGCCATTACTGGTATAGTTTTATTCTTCAAGAAAACTGCTTAATTATTAAAATATAAAAAAGAGGTGAGTATGAAAAAAATAATTTTAATTTTGTTTTTTGCATCTGTGTTTGTTCAAACACAAGTTGAAACTAGAACGCTCAATAATGGAAATCTCATTTTAGAAGATGTTCCAAATGTTCCTGAAGAAATAAAGAAAGAATTGAAAGGCTATCAAAATATCAGATCAGCATCTTTTCGTGGCTTCAAATCAGATAATGTGGGAGTATTCATATCAACAAGATTTGGTGATGTGGGCCAGCTTCATGTCGTTGATAAGCCACTGGGCATGAGAAAACAAGTCACCTTTTTCGATGAACCTATAGGTTCCGTTTCAGTACAGCCAAATGGGGGACTCATTGCTTTCACTATGGATAGCGGCGGTTCAGAAAATGCACAAATATATGTTATGAATCCAGAAAATGGTAGAACAGTATTAGTTTCTGATGGTGAGTCTAGAAATGGTTCTGTCTTGTGGAGTAGGGATGGTGAAAAAATTGCTTTTGGAACTACAAGAAGAAATGGAGCTTCAAACGATGTTTGGGTAATGGACTATAAATATCCGGAGCAAGCCAAGATGGTTTTTGCATCACCTGATGGCACGAGTTGGACCCCTTCAGATTGGTCAAAAGATTCAAAAAAAATCTTATTGCAAAATTATATTTCTGTAACTTCTTCTAGAATCTTCATTGTCGATACTGAGACTGGTGAGAGTGAACTTGTTACTAATAAGGAAGACTCGTCAAACTTGGCACTTGCATTTGGCGCTTCTGGAAGAGGGTTCTTTTTCCTAACTGATCAATTTGGCCAGTTTAGGCAACTTGCATATAAAAGCCTCACAAACGGAAGAGTAAAAATTATAAGTGAAAATATTCCGTGGAATATTGAAGGTTTTGCCATATCAAAAGATAGAAAAAGAGCAGCATTTACTGCAAACGAGGGTGGTTTTAGTGTTCTTTACCTTATGGATGCAAGAAGCTTTAAATTTAAAAAAGTAGAGATGGAGAGCAAGGGCTTAATTGGTGGAATAAAGTTCAGTGATAATGGAAAAAAATTAGGACTTTCATTAAATAACGCCAAATCCCCTTCCGAAACACATATAGTTAATTTAGGAAAAAGAAATTTAGATTATTTAGATGTCGTCCAATGGACAGAATCTGAGGTAGGAGGTTTAAATACAGATGAATTTGTCCTGCCAAATTTAATATCATTCAAATCCTTTGACAATTTAGAGGTGCCTGCATTCATCTATAAGCCTGAAGATATTAAAGAGCCAGTTCCAGTAATTATTACAATTCATGGCGGACCTGAGAGTCAATATAGACCAAGATTTTCTAGTTCGATTCAGCAATGGGTGAAAAGACTAGGTGCCGCTGTCATCGCTCCTAATGTAAGAGGAAGTAATGGTTATGGCAAAGACTATTTAAAAATGGATAACGGCTTTAAGAGAGAAGACTCTGTAAAAGATATAGGCGCTCTTCTAGATTGGGTTAAAACACAGCCAGATTTAGATTCAGATAGAGTGGCTGTTATTGGTGGCTCATATGGTGGATATATGGTTCTTGCAAGCGCCGTTTACTACAGCGATCAACTTGTTGGAGCAGTTGATAGAGTAGGCATTTCTAATTTTGTTACTTTCTTAAAAAATACTGAAGATTATAGAAGGGACTTGAGAAGAGTTGAGTATGGTGATGAAAGGGATCCAGAAATGAGAGCATTTCTTGAAAAAATAAGTCCAAATAATAACGTTGCTGAAATTGATATTCCTATGCTAGTTGTTCAAGGTGAAAATGATCCTAGAGTTCCTGTAACAGAATCTGAACAAGTTGTTGAAGCCTTAAGAAAAGAGGGTAAAACAGTCTGGTATATGAACGCCTTAAATGAGGGGCATGGTTTCAGGAAAAAAGAAAACAGCGATGTATCTCAACAAGTCACATTAATGTTTTTTGAGAAGTATTTATAGATGCTTGAAGAAAAGTTAGCTCAGTGTCCTTATTGTTGGGAAAGTATATATTTTGAGATAGATTTATCAGAGCCTAACCAAGAATATGTAGAAGACTGTCAGGTATGTTGTAATCCAATACTCTTAAGAATTTCTTCTTTTGGTGACACAATTAATATTGAAACAGCTAAAGAGGAAACTGGTTTTTAATGAACAGAGTTTTCCTACTTCCATTAGTAACTGTAATCGCTTTTTTCGTTCTTTATTTTGTTCTAGCGAGTACAACTTCATTTTTATCTGTTGAAAAAGGATATGCCATAGGAGAGGTATCAAGATGGTGCGAAAGAATAAGCGGTGGTTTTTTTAGGGAGCCATTTAATGCTCTAAGTAATTTAGGATTTATAACAACTGGTTTAATAATGTTTTGGATTATTGCTCATGAACCTAAAAATCAAGAGAGCAGATTTGTGGGACCTACACCTGTTGCAATTTTGTATGCTGCTACTGCAGTATTTCTTGGCCCAGGATCACTTTTAATGCATGGAACACATACTGAATGGGGCCAATGGGCAGACTGGTTAAGTATGATTCTATATATTTCTATCCCTTGGTTAATAAATTTATTCGGAAGCCAAGGCTGGTCAGATCAGTCATTTGCAAAAACATACTTATCAATAATTTTTGTATATTCGATGTTGAGTTGGTTTTTTGGATATGACTTAGGAATTAATTTCAATCTTTGGTCACTGTCTATTGGATGGTGGATTATTACAGAGGTCTTACTTAATTTCTGGTCTAACACATTAAGAATTTTATCTGGCTTTATAGCAATTGCAGTGATGGCAGTATTTGGCATATTTCCTAATGAAATAATTCAGAATCCTAATTTATATTGGTGGGTGCCATTTTTTTGGCTTCCAGGCATTCTTATGAATAAAAAACCAAAGATAAAAAAGAAATATAACCCATGGTTTTTCTTAGGTGTTGGATTCTATATGTCAGCATTTGCTATTTGGCTTCAAGGCTATCCAAATATGCCACTTTGCAATCCTGATAGCATTATTCAACCACATGGTATTTGGCACATTTTAAGCTCACTAGCAACTTTATCTTTTTTCTTTTTCTTCAGAACTGAAAAAAAACTATAATTTACAACATGAAAAGTTTAGGCCTAGGGTTTGGTTATTTCTGTATTTATACAACCCCCATACAGTTATTTTTACTTGGATGGATTTTGCTATATATATTTCAAACCCCGTATGGTTTTTTGGATTTAAGTTCTAAGATTTTTCTGAAACAAAACTTAGAACTTTTTCACGACTGGATTTATTCTTGGTTTTGGAATGCATATCTTGATTTCTGGTGGCAGTTTCCTGCGTTTATTATGCTTACGTTAAAAACTATTTTAAGCACATGGCTTGGTTTTTATTTGGTTAAAAAGTTTAAATAGTTTCATGCGTTTAATTTTTCTGTTTTTATTTTCTCTAAATCTATTTGCACTCGATATTGACGACCTTAAGACATCTTTTGAGAAAGATGGAGCTTTTGTTGCTGGTAAAATTCTTACTAAGTTAAACAATGGATTACATTTTCTCGAAGAAGAAAGGGATTTCCAAAATACTTTATTAATCGCGATTCATGGAAGAGGTACTGAAGGTTATGAATGGGTTTACCCGCTCATAAATTTAGATAAAAAAAACAATAGATTATCTTTTTACAGATGGAATACTATTGGATGTCCTAATGAGGCAATAAGAAAGATCTCATTAGAAATTGATCGACTAAAAGAAAAATACAAAAAAATAGTACTTGTTGGACACAGTTATGGTGGGCTGGTTGTTTCTAAAATTTTAACAGATGATTTTGATTCTAAAGTTGAAGGACATTTTGTTGCGGCACCTCTAAAAGGGAATTTTTTAATCAGAACCTTTTGTGGATACACTCCACCAAGAAAAATTAACAAAAATAATCTTGGTTTTAATTGGATGACTATTAAAGAGCTCGATGGTGAGTTTAGAAATCTAAAATCAGATCCCCAATTACTCGAAATAGAGGGTGTTGTAGCAAAAAGATTGCCAGAGGAATATAATGGCAATAGATTAGGCCATAATTGGTCAATAAGTTGGCTCACTGACCATTTAAATAGCAAGCAAAATTAAATGTTACCAAAAATTTTAGAAGATAATTTATCCATTCCAGTAGTTGGAGCTCCTTTATTTATTATTTCCAGGCCGGATCTAGTAATTGCTCAATGCAAAGCTGGAGTTGTAGGCTCTTTTCCTGCTTTAAATGCCCGACCTCAAGAATTACTAAGTGATTGGATTAAACAAATTAAAGACGAGCTTGGCCAATTTAAAGAAGATTATCCTGATAAAAAAGTTGCGCCTTTTGCTGTAAATCAAATTTGCCATTTATCCAATGACAGACTTTTCAAAGATGTAGAGACATGTGTCAAACATGAGGCGCCTATAATCATTACTTCTTTAAGACCACCAGAGGATTTAGTGAAAGCAATACACTCATACGGCGGATTAGTTTTTCATGATGTTATAAGTACAAGACATGCACAAAAAGCTGTCGAGCAAGAAGTTGATGGGCTTATTTTAGTCTGTGCAGGAGCTGGAGGACATGCTGGAAATTTATCACCTTTTGCCTTACTTAGAGAAACTAGAGAGTGGTATGACGGAACCATTCTTCTATCGGGCTCTATATCAGATGGATTCTCGATATCGAGCGCACTAGCTATGGGAGCAGATTTGGCCTATGTTGGTACAAGATTCATTGCTACTAAAGAATCCGAAGCAGATGATGATTATAAGAAAATGCTTATTGAGTCGGCTGCAAAAGATATTGTTTATACAAATTATTTCAGTGGCGTTAAAGGCAACTACTTAGGACCTTCGATTAGTAGAGCTGGAATGGATCCTGAAAGTTTGCCTGAAGCTGATAAAACAAAAATGAATTTTAACTCTGGTGGAAATGCTACTGCCAAAGTTTGGAAAGATATTTATGGAGCTGGCCAAGGAATAAGCTCAATTAAAAACTCACCAACAGTTGATGAATTAGTGGCTCAAATGCGTCAAGAATTTGATTCTGCAAATAAAGAACTTGCTGAAAAAGTGAGTAAGTATTAATTTAAGTTAATCTTTACACTATTGAACACTATCTTTAAAGTATAATATTTTCATGGATGTAGCAGCGTTTGTATTATCAATACTGGCACTTTTGTTTGCCCTACTTGGACTAGGCTTATCAATGCGAGCCCTATATATAATTGGCGTAAATTCTGGCCTTGCAAAACCTCAAGAAAATAAGGAAAAAACCACAATTCAAACGCCAAAAAAATTTACTCCAAAAAAACCTATACGTACTGAAGGTGAAAAAATTATTTATAACGAAGATCCTTTGGTTTATGTAATTGAAAACTTTATCTCAGATGAGGAATGTGAACATATTAAAAATGTATCAGATGGCAATTTAGAGAGGGCGAAAACTATTGGTGGAAAAGATGGTATATATCATCTGAATAGAACGGGAAGTAATTGTTGGATAGCACATAGTCACTCAAATATAACTACAAACTTAGGACAAAGAATAGCAGATTTAGTTGGTTTTCCTCTTAAAAATGCTGAATCATTCCAAGTGGTCTATTACACAGGTGGCACTGAATATAACGATCATCATGATGCTTTTAATGCAGATACAGACGAAGGAAAAAAACACCTTAAAAGAGGGGGCCAAAGAATTTACACTGCTTTGGGCTATCTAAATGATGTAGAAGAGGGAGGTTCTACTGAGTTTCCTGATTTAAACATATCTGTGGCTCCAAAGAAAGGCTCTTTACTCGTTTGGAAAAACGTACTGCCTGGAACAACAAAAGTTCACCCAGACTCATTGCACGCTGGTAGACCTGTAACTAAAGGTGAAAAGTATGCATTTAATCTTTGGTTCAGAGAGAATAAATTCGTCTAAATTAAATGGATGTTTCATTCATTTTAGATGGACTTAATGAAGCACAAAGAGATGCTGTTACTTCGGATTCAAAAAAATTACTTGTACTTGCAGGAGCAGGCTCAGGCAAAACTAAAGTTCTAGTTCATCGTATCGCTTGGCTAAATAAAGCTCTGTCTTTTTCAACACACAGTATTCTAGCCGTAACTTTTACAAATAAGGCTGCTAGCGAAATGAAAGGAAGAATTGAAGAGATTCTTGATCAGCCAATTCCTGAAATGTGGTGTGGAACATTTCATTCCATCTCAAATAGACTGCTAAGAAGACATTTTTCTGAGGCAAATCTTGACAGAGATTTTGCTATTCTTGACAGCGATGATCAGTTAAGAGTGATTAAAAGAATTTTAAAAATTCTTGAATTAGATGATGACCAATGGGTTCCTGAGAAAGTAAGATGGCAAATTAATACTTGGAAAGATGATGCTCTTCGTCCCAAAGATATTGATGATAAAGGTGACTTTAATATAGAAGTTCTAAAGAAGATTTATATTGCGTATGAAAAGTATCTTGAACAAGAAAATTTAGTTGATTTTAACGAACTAATACTAAGATCTTACGAACTAATTAGAGATAATGCAGATATTCGCTCTCTATATCAAAAAAAATTTAGGTGTGTCCTAGTAGATGAGTTTCAAGATACAAATACTCTTCAATATAAATGGATGAGAAATCTTTTAGATGAAAAAACTTTTGTGACAACAGTCGGAGATGATGACCAATCAATATATGGATGGCGGGGAGCAAAAATTGAAAATATTAATCATTTTGCTAAAGATAAGGGAACAGAGGTAACAAGGCTAGAACAGAACTATAGGTCTACATCAAACATATTAGATGCCGCAAATGCAGTAATAGATAAAAATACAAATAGACTTGGAAAGAAGCTTTGGACTGCTTTGGGTGAGGGAGATAAAATCGATATTTTTGAAGCTTATAGTGAGCAAGAAGAGGCAAGTTATGTATCTGAATCAGTACATAGAATTGTCGACAATAATGATAACTATAAAGAAGTTGCAGTTTTGTATAGATCTAATGCGCAATCAAGGGTAATTGAGGAATACCTTTTAAGAAATAATATTCCATATGTAATTTATGGAGGAGTAAGATTTTATGAAAGGCTCGAGATTAAAAATGTCGTAAGTTATCTAAGATTAATAGTAAATAAACATGATAATACTGCTTTCGAGAGGGCTATTGGAGTTCCATCTAGAGGAGTTGGAGAAAAAACAATTGAGAACATTAGGAATTACAGTAATGAGAATAACCTCTCTTTATTTGCATCATCAGAGCAAATGGCAAGTGAGGATAAGATAAAAGGTAAAGCTCAAAATTCAATTAAAAACTTTACTTCACAATTTGAAACATATAACGAAAAACTTCAAGAAATCTCCGCATCAGAACTAGTTGAATTTGTCATAAATCATAGTGGTTTGATTGATCACCACATGAAAGAGTCTGGTGAAAAAGGAAAGATTCGTATTGAAAATATTAACGAATTAATAACAGCTGTAAAATCTTTTGAGATTCTAAATAAGAATGAGGATTTATCAGACTATGACTCAATGCTTGCAGCTTTTCTTTCCTCAGTCTCCTTAGATATGGGCGAGACTCAAGCAGATAAATATGATGATGCTGTCCAGCTGATGACTATTCATTCTGCAAAAGGCTTGGAATTTAAACACGTTTTCCTAGTTGGGATGGAGGAAAATTTATTTCCTCATTCTAGATCTGTTGAGAATATAAGTGAATTGGAAGAAGAGCGCCGTTTGTGCTACGTAGGAATTACGAGAGCTAGACAAAAATTGTATTTGAGTTATGCAGAATATAGAAGAATGTATGGAAATGATTCATATAATCCGCCTTCAAGATTTATTAAAGAGATTCCTGATGAGCATACAGACTTTGTTCGCCCAAGACAGTCCTATAAAACAAGTTATTATGGAACATCAAACAGTTTCGACTCAGCTAATGAAAATTCCCATGAGTTTTCTTTAGGAGATTCAGTTGTTCACGAAAAATTTGGTCTGGGAACCATACTCAGCATTGAGGGTGAGGGAGAGCTTTCGAAAGTACAAGTTAATTTTGCAGATTTTGGAACTAAATGGTTGGTTCTAGGATATGCAAACCTGGAGAAAACAAATTGATTATCGAATATAAAGGATTGGTTAATTACCAAGAATGTAGAGATGAAATGATTGCCCTCGTAAAATCTTGTCCAAAAATTCATCATATTTGGGTTCTTGAACATCCACCAGTTTTTACAATTGGGATAAGCGAAAAAAATATAGAAGAAGATCTGTCAAAAAATCCTCCAGTTATTAAAACTGATAGAGGTGGAAAAATTACTTTTCATGCTCCTGGTCAAATCGTCATTTACTTTATTTTAAATTTAAAAGAAGTCTCTTTTAAACCTACAAGCCTTACAAGCACAATACTTAATTCAACATCAGATACACTTTGGTCATATGGCCTTGAACATCAAATTAATCTTGAGGATCCTGGAATATATATTAATAATAAAAAGCTTGCTTCTATTGGTATGAGAATTAAAAACCATATTTCATATCACGGTTTGAGCATAAATTTTGAAACAGATTTGAAAACTTTTAATTCGATTAACCCTTGTGGTCTAGATGTGGAGGCTTGTAATTTAATAGACTATATAGATATAGATAAACAAGAACTATTGAAAAAACTTCTACAAGGTTTTAAAAAAGTAATTAATTAAATGAAAGAGATAATACCTACAGTCAAAATTGTCAATCATGCTGGAGTTTCATCGATCAAAGATGGAATGAAGGGCAATGATTATTCTTTAATAGAAAGGGAAAATAAACCCAAATGGATAAGAATGACTGCTCACCAAGTGAATAAAAATTTTTCAGAAATTAAAAACTCTGTTGCTGATTTAAAATTAAGCACTGTATGTGAGGAAGCAAAATGTCCAAATTTGTCTGAATGTTGGTCAAGAGGTACAGCAACATTTATGTTAATGGGCGATACTTGCACCAGAGCCTGTCAATTTTGTTCAGTTAATACAGGCAATCCAAAAGGTTGGTTAGATGAAGACGAGCCTAAGAATATCGCAGATACTGTTTTTAAGATGGGTTTAAAATATATAGTTTTGACATGTGTAAACCGTGATGATTTAGCTGATGGTGGAGCAGAACATTTTGCAAAAACGGTAGAAGAAATTAAAAAGAAAGATTCGACTATAGCTGTAGAGGTATTAACCTCAGACTTTAATGGTTCTATTGAATCAATAAAAACAGTTGTTGAATCGCCCATTAAAGTTTTTGCACAAAATCTAGAGACTGTAGAAAGGCTTACACATCCTATTCGTGATCCAAGAGCTGGCTATCAAAAGACTTTAACAGTCTTAAAAAAGGCAAAAGAACTCAACCCGAATATTATTACCAAATCTAGCATTATTTTGGGGATGGGAGAAACAGATGAAGAAATTAATAAAACTTTTGAAGACTTAAGGTTGCATGAAGTAGATATTGTTACCTTAGGGCAGTACCTGAGACCAACTTTAAATCATTTACCAATTGATAGATGGGTTACCCCAGATGAGTTTGAGAAATATAGAAAAGAAGGTTTAGAATATGGTTTTAAAGAAGTTGTATCCGGCCCTTTTGTTAGATCGAGCTATAGGGCTGAGAGAGCTTTAGAATTGAATAACGTAGGTTTAGCATGATTTTAATTTCACCAGCAAAAAGATTACAAACAGAATCATTTGATTCAAGTCTTAATTCAACAAAACCTTTATTTGCTAAAGAAGCTGATTTAATTGCTTCAGAATTAACAAAGCTGGATATATTGGGCCTTAAATCGTTGATGAAGGTAAGCGATGACATAGCCAAGATAAACGCAGACAGATTTAAAAACTGGAATAAACCAAATCAACAAGAGAAAAGAGCTATTTTCCTGTTTGAAGGAGATGTATTTAAGAACCTTAATGCGAAAGGAATGAGCGAAGAGGATTTAAGTTATATGAATGAAAAACTTAGAATTTTGTCGGGCATATATGGAATTTTAAGACCATCTGATGAAATAAATCCTTACAGACTCGAAATGGGGACTAATTTTTCAGTGAATTCTGCAGGCAATCTGTATGATTTTTGGGGAGATAAGGTAGCAAATTCAATTAATTCTGATTTTCCGAGTGAAAATATTTTTAATCTTGCATCTGAGGAATATTTTTCAGTAGTTAAGAAATATGTAGATCCAAAAAAAGTTATTGATTTCAAATTCCTAAGCATGTCTGGAGGAAAAGAAAAAGTAATAGGGGTTATAGCAAAAAGAGCACGTGGCGAAATGGCTAGATTTTTAATACAAAACAGAATTGATAATCTCGAAGATATTAAAAAGTTTGAAGGATTGGGCTTTAAACTAAGAAACTTTGAAGACAACACCTTTTTCTTTTCGAACAGTTAAAAAGTAATCAATCTTTTTCAAGTAATTCGTCAACAATTTCGATAAGTTCATCAACTAAATCAAAAGTTTCATGAAAAGAATATACTACTTCTCTATCTCTGCTCAGCAGTAGCAAGCCAGCTTTAAGTTTTTTTAATTTTTTCTCATTATTCATATCTGCAAAATATTCTAAATTAATTAATTTCTAAGTGTTTAAAAATTCTTGATTTATTACAAATTTAAATGCTAATATGTCCATCCTGTTGCAAAAAGATAAGCAGGGTTTATAATATATTATAGAAATTTGTTATGAGTTACGCGTTAGCCCTTTCAAATCCTGGTTCAGATATTGATAAATATTTGAGCCAAGTTTATCAAATTCCAGTTCTAACTAGGGAGGAAGAGTTAGAGCTTACCACTGAATTTTTTGAAACCGAAGATGTAAAACTAGCTCACAAACTTGTCATTGCACATCTTAGATTTGTTGTTCATATTGCCAAGAGTTATGCTGGTTATGGATTACCTCTTGCTGATATTATTCAAGAGGGAAATGTTGGATTGCTTAAAGCAGTTACAAAATTTGATCCAAATAAAGGCGTTAGACTAGTTTCTTTTGCAGTCCATTGGATCAAAGCTGAAATTCATGAATTTATTCTAAAAAACTGGAGAATAGTTAAAATTGCTACTACCAAAGCACAAAGAAAACTCTTCTTCAATCTTAGAAGCAAGAAAAAGAACACTGGCTGGCTTACAGACGAAGAGGCTAAAAGAATCGCAAAAGAACTAGATGTTTCAGTTAAAGAAGTAATGCACATGGAAAATAGATTAAATTCAGCAGATTCTTCTTTCGATGTCCCTACTGACGAAGAAGACAATGAAAAAGCATTTTCACCAAGTCAATACCTTGAAGATAATAGTTTTAACCCAGAAGATATTACTGAACAAAAAAATTATGAAGAAGTAAATCACACAGCGCTACTTAAAAATATTTCAGCGCTTGATAAAAGGTCACAAGACATCATCAGAGCTAGATGGCTAGATGATAATAAAATTACTTTAAATGAACTAGCGGATAAATACTCTGTTTCCGCTGAAAGAATTAGACAGATTGAAGCTACTGCGTTTAAGAAACTCAAAACAGCTTTAGTGCATGTCTAGTATCAAAATTCAATTAAACGGAACAATTGAACAAATAGAATCCACAAATCTAGAAATTATTTTGAATACTTTTGCTCCAAAAGACAGACCCTTTGCAGTTGAAATAAATGGAGAAATAGTTCCTAGTGCAAAATTTTCTGATTATAGTATTCAAGAAAATGACAAAATCGAAATTATCTCAGCAGTTGGCGGTGGATAACTTAAAAATTGGTTCACACGTTTATTCATCGAGACTAATAGTTGGAACAGGAAAATATCCCTCAGAGGATATAGCTTCAAATGCTATTAATTCTTCTGGTGCTGAATTAGTCACCCTGGCTATAAAGCGTTTTTCTCAACAGGATGCTAGAAGTAATATTTTAGAGGTTATTGGGAATAAGAAACTTCTTCCTAATACTGCTGGCACTCTCAATGCAAAAGAAGCTCTTAGGTCTGCACAATTATCAAGGGAGTTATTTAAGACAAATTTAATAAAGCTGGAAATAATTACCTCCTCTGAAAATTTAGATCCAAATATGCCAGAAACAATAAAAGCTGCAGAAATGATGGTCAAAGATAATTTTGAGGTCTATGTTTATTGCGATAGAGATTTAAATAATTGTCTAAAACTTGAAGATTTAGGTTGTGTTGCAATTATGCCACTTGGATCATCAATTGGCTCTGGCAGAGGGTTTGATGATCTCGAAGACCTAATTTTGCTTAGAAATAAAATTGAACAAATTTTAATTGTTGATGCAGGTATAGGAGTTCCATCAGAGGCAGCGAGAGTCATGGAGCTAGGGTATGATGCGGTTTTAGTGAATAGTGCAATTGCATATGCTAAAGAACCAATTCTTATGGCATCGGCATTTAAAAATGGAGTGAAGTCAGGAAGGAAAACTTTTTTAGCAGGAAGAATGTCAAGTTCAAAAAGCTCTATTGCTAGTTCTCCAACAAAGTTTTTAAAATGATAAAAACTTTTAGCTCTAGAGCAGGGCGACTATCTGAAACAAATAAATTTTATTTACATAAAAAATCAAAATGCATTTTTTCTGAGAAAAAATTAATAATTCATGAACAAAAAGTTCTTGATGTTGGTTTTGGGGATAGCGATTCCTTTTGTAAGGATATTATTGAAAATGACGATTTTCTCTTTTTTGGAGCTGAACCATATAAAAAAGGCTTTTCAAGAGCCGTAGAATTTTACGAGAAAAATAATGTTGAAAATATGATCTTATTTAATGGAGATGTAAGAGACCTTTTGGAGAAAGTTAAATTTTGTTTTGATTTTATTCGCATTCATTTCCCAGATCCGTGGCCTAAAAAAAAACATATTAAGAGAAGATTGGTTACCAAAGAATTTTTAATCTACTTATCAAATAAATTATCTGATAATGGGCTTGTACAAATTATTACTGATTCACAAAAGTATCAGGACCATATAGAAGAAGAAATAAAATTACAAAATAAACTTTCGCTAAGTAAGAAACTATTTCCTATAAAATACAATGAATCAAGTTTTTACAAAAAAGCTTTAATAAAAAAAAATAATATTAAAGAATTTATTTTGCAAAAATCAGGTTAAGTTTGGCAGTATTTCAAATAAAAGAATAGAAAGCAGTCTCTCTGCCAATTGAAATGCAAAAAAAGCAATTAAAGGACTAAGATCAAAGCCTCCCGCTGGAGGAATGATATTTCTAAATACAGAAACTGTAACCTCATACAGTTGCTGAATAAGAGAAGTAAAAGAATTACTAAAGTTAATCCCAAAAGCATAAATCCAACTAATTATTACACCAGCAATTATCACAAATTTAAGAATTCCTAAAAGCGACATGGATACTTTAAAAATGGCTAAGTTAGCTTGAGCAGCAAAACCAATATTTGGAAAAGAAATATAGTAGAAAATAAAAGCTAGAAGCGAAGCAAGAATAAGTAGCCCTATATTAATTTTTTTGTAATGGATATTAAAAATAAGTAGGAAAGGATAAAGCAAAATCTTTATTACCCTAGAGATCTTGTTGTAACTATCAGCTCTTGCTAATTCAGAAAGAAATAATATTAGGATTAAATATATAAAAATATTTATAAACTGAACCAACACTATTTTCTTTCTCCAAAAATCTTTGTTCCAATCCTAACCATAGTTGAGCCATAGGACATAGCTAAAGAATAGTCATTAGACATACCTAAAGAAAGTGTATCAATATTTTTATAATTTTCTTTTAATTTAAAAAATAATTCTCTGCATATTTGAAATTGATTATTTTTTTCTTTTTCAGAAATATTATTCTGCGCAATTCCCATGATGCCCTTTATACAAAACAATGATTCATTGTCATGATTTTCAACAATATTAATAAGCTCCTCTGGAGATAGACCATCTTTAGAATCTTCATTACCAAGTTTTAATTGAAGAAGAAAATTACATTTTTCTTTAACATCAGTATTTAAAATTTTTTGATAGACCTTTTCTCGCGAAACTGAATGTATCAAATTAGAAAACTTAATTATGTTTTTAATTTTATTTGTTTGAATCTTCCCTAAAAAATGCCAATTAATATCTGCAGGCAATGCGGTGCTTTTTTTTATTAACTCTTGTAGGTAATTTTCTCCAAAGTCTCGATGTCCCAAGTCATATAATTTTTTAATCTTTGAAACATCTTGACCTTTTGAGACAGCAATTAGTTCTTGTCTGTTATTGAGTTCTTGTTTAATTTTCTGGTAATTAATCAGAGTCATCTGATATTTTCTTACAATATTTAATTTCCATAGAATCCATATTTAATCTTCGAAAGTCCTCTCTAGCATTATTCATTGCTGATCTATTTTCGAATGGACCCACTCTTACTCTGTAATTAAAATCATTTGAACTTCTTACCTTTTCAGGAAATGCTTCATAACCAATCTTACCTAATTGAACAATCTGACTCTGAGCTGCTTCGTATGTTTTAAAACTTCCAGATTGAGCAAAAAATTCACAAATCTCATTTGATGATTCCTTTATAAAATTGATCTCTTCGAAAGAGTCGTTTTCCAAAACAGTTTGAAATTCATAATTTATTTCTTGGACTTTAAATTTGCTTAAATCTAAATAATCTTTTCTTCCATCTAAAACAAAAATTACTAGTAAAGACATAGTGAATGTAGCCACCGCAGTAACAAATAGAGTTGGAGCAAGTTTCAAAGGAAATTTATTGGATTTGTAATCTATTCTAGCCATTTTACATTTTCTCCAAAGGAGTAACTCCGATTATTTTAAAGCTATTTTTTAAGACTATACTTGTTGCCTTTGTAATTAGGAGTCTTGCATTAGACTCTTCCTGATTATCTGTTATTACTGAGTTTTGCTCGTAGAACGAGTGATAATTTGCCGCAAGTTCTTTTGTAAAATGAACAAGAGAGTGAGGAGATCTCTCCGAACTAAACTTTTCTAAATAAATTGGAAAATTTATTATTTTTGAGATTAGATCATAATTTTTTACTAACTCATTTTTATCTGAATTATTGTCTAAATTTGGTTTTTTCTTTTCTAAAATTGAACAACATCTTACATATGCGTACATTGTGTAGAAATAGGGGTTATTTTTACTATTTTCTTTTGCAAGTTTGGTATCAAAATCTATTTCATGGTCATATTTCTTTTCAAGAAAAAAGAATTTTATAAGATCTGAATTAAATTCATTCAACAAATCATTTAAAGATAAAAATTTCCCCTTTCTAGTAGACATAGTGTTTTTTCTTCCATCCTCGTAAAGATTAACTAGTTGATAAAGAATATGCTCAATATTCTGTTTTGGTTTTTTTATTAAATTAAATGCTGAAGTTAGCCTAGCAACATATCCGTGATGATCAGCACCAAAAATATTTATGTAATGATCATAGTTTCTATCAATTTTATCTTTATGATAGCCAACATCTGTAAGGTAATAAGTAGGTTCCTTATTGGCTCTTAATAAAACTCTGTCTTTATCATCCCCATATTTTGTGCCCTCAAACCATATGGCGCCATCTTTCTCAAAAGTATTTTTTGATTTAACAATTTCATCCAATGCTTTAGCAACACTTGAATCTTTTTTTTCAATTGAACCAAGTGAGCTTTCATAAAACCACTCATCATGAAGAATTTCCATTCTTGATAGGTCATCCTTTATCAATTTGATCATCTCATTAACAGAAAAATCTCTTATTAAATTCCAGGTTTCTGGTGAATCATTTTTATAGTGTGAGATGAGCTGGTCAATTCTTTCATCAGGATCATCAGAAAATTTTTCTAGAGGATTATTAACTTCATTAACCAATTTTACTGCCATAAATTTCTTAGCTAAATCTTTAATGTAGTCACCTTGATACAAGCCCTCTTTATTTATGTTATTTTGGAAAGTTTCAAGCATTATGCTCAGAGCTAAAATATTAATTTGTCGACCAGCATCGTTAACGTAATATTCTTTAGTCACTTCGTAGCCTTGATTGCTAAGTAAATTCGAAATTATATTTCCCAGAACAGCCCCTCTTGCATGCCCAATATGAAGAGGTCCAGTCGGATTAGAGGAAACAAACTCCACTAAAACTCTCTCTTTTTTTAATTTTTTCTTTCCCCACTCTTCGTTGTACTTTAGTACTTTTTCAACTTCATCAGATATGTAATTTTTATTAATAAATATATTTATAAAACCAGCACCTTCCACGGAGGATTTTGAAATAGCTTTATGATTTATTTTTTCACTAATATCTTTTGCTAACTCTACCGGATTTGTTTTAAAAAATTTAGCAAGTTTTAATGGAGAGCTTGATGAAAAGTGAGCTCTATTAATATCATCGCTTATCTCAAACTCAATATCTTTATCTTTAGGAATGATATCTAAGCCCTTTTCTTTACTGAACTTTTTTACTGCTTCTCTTAACTTTTGATTTAGTTCTTCAATAATCATTATTCATTATTACGTGATACATAACTTCCATCTCTTGTATCAATTTTTATAGTGTCACCAATATTTATGAAAATTGGAACTTGAATCTCTTTACCGCTCACTATCTTTGCTGGCTTCAAAGTGTTAGAAACTGTATCACCTTTTAGCCCTGGCTCAGTGTCAATAATTTCTTTAAAAACAAAAGTTGGAGGCTCAACTCTTAAAACTGAGTCGTTCCAAAATAAAATTTTGCATTCTTCTTCGCCATCAAGCCAATCACTTACAGATCCTAGAATAGTGGAGTCAATTTCAATTTGATCAAAAGTATCTGAGTTCATGAAAATATAGGTTTGTCCTTCTTTATATAAAAATTGAAAACTTTTTTCAGAAATATCAGCACTTTCTATTGTTTCCCCTGATTTAAATGTTCTTTCCCAAACCTTTTCAGTTCTCAGGTTATATAATTTTGTTCTTACAACTGCTTGTCCCTTTCCAGGTTTGTGAAATTCGTGAGATATTACTGAACACGGCTCTCCATCAATTAAAATTTTTAGACCTTGTTTTAATTGATTCGTTGTAAATTTCATACTTTATGATAATTATGTATTATAAGGCAGAAGTAATCAGTTATGGGCAGTACACTTTTAGGACATTTCAGAAATATATTCTTTTCTATTTTATGTTTTGTTTTTTGTTATTTAATCGGTTCACTAGTTGACGAGAATACAATTGGCCAAGGCCAAACATCGCTAGTAATGATTGCAATGTTCATTTCATTCGCGGTTCATATTGTTCTCTACATCCCTTCTTATATTTTTCAAACTGAAAAATTTTATGATTTAACTGGATCCTTTACATATCTTTTAACACTGAGCGCTGTACTTTATCTTAAATATCTAGCAGTAAGCTCAAATCTTGAATTAAGGTCAATATTAATATTCGCATGTGTAATGATATGGACATTTAGATTAGGTAGTTTTTTATTTTGGAGAGTTCTCAAAGATGGAGAGGATAAAAGGTTCAGATCAATCCTTCCAAATTTCTCTCAATTATTTATGACATGGATGCTTTCTGCAACTTGGGTATTTATTCAGTCACTTACAGCACTTGTAGCTATCACTACTCTTAATAAAGCAGATTTTGGTTTGCTTGGAGCTTTAGGTTTAATTATTTGGGTAATGGGATTTTCTGTGGAAGTTGTCGCTGACAACCAAAAAACTAAGTTTAGATCTGATCCCAAAAATAAAGATAAATTTATTACAACAGGATTATGGAACCTTTCAAGACATCCTAACTACGTCGGAGAGATAATGTTATGGATTGGAATTTCTATTATGGCTTTACCAGTCTTAACAGGTTATCAGTACGGCTCTTTAATTTCTCCTTTGTTCTCATTTTTGCTAATCTATTATGTTAGTGGCGTAAGAATGCTTGAAGCTCGCGCTAACAAAAAATGGGGTAATAATGAGAAATATCAGGAGTATAAAAGAAATACGCCTATTTTTTTCCCAAAAATCCCTAAATAAAGGACTTTATTAAATAAGTTGGCTATAAAAGTTGAAGTTATTCGATTATATTTTTATTATTAACAGCCAAGTAAATTAACGGAGTGTAAGTAATATGAGATTATACGTTTACATCCTTGTTCTGCTTTCCATATTTGCACATGCAAATAATGCGGAACTGGAACAAATTTTAAATGAAAATAGTGAGACAATCACTGACTCAGGACAGTCACAAGACACAATTGATGATCTTCAATTAGAGAAAGATTCTCTTCTTGCTGAATGGAAAGTAACAGTAAAACAAGTTGAGGGTTTAAAAATCTATAATGCCCAAAAAAGAAGACAAATAAAAGCTCAAGAAGAGAGACTTGTACTTCTAGATGAGCAGACAATAGCAGTTGAAAAAATGCAGAGACAGGTGCCACCAGTTATGAAAACAGCCCTTGAAGATTTACTTGTTTTCATAAACGATGATGTACCTTTTTTAATGGATGAAAGAAATAAAAGAATCGCGCAAGTCTTAGCAACTTTCGACAATCCAAAAGTTACAGCCTCAGAGAATGTGAGACAAGTGCTTGAAGCCTACAACATAGAAAGAGAATACGGCAGAACAATTGAAACATACGAAGATAGTATTGTTTTAGACGGGGAAGAAAAGGTTGTAAACATTCTAAGAATTGGAAGATTAGCTCTTATGTACCAACTCAAAGATCAGAGTGAAACAGGTGTATGGAATGGTACAGAGTGGGAAGAGGTAAGTGGTTACAGAATTCCTGTCAGAGATGGAATAAGAATGGCAAATAAAACAGCACCTTTAGATTTACTTTTCTTACCAGTTAAAGTTACAAACGAAGGAGGTGAGTAATGAAAAATTTTAGAATAATTTTATTACTTATTTTCTCATCAATCTCACTTCAAAGCATTGCTCAAAGTGATGAAGAGGTTCAGCCAACCAATATGGATAAGCTTCTTGAAGTTGTTAGAGAAGGTCGTTCGAAAGAAAAAGCTGAAAACCAAAAACGAGAGAGTGAATTTTTGTCAAATAGAGATAGACAGCAAGTATTACTTAATGAGGAGCTAGCAGAATTAGCTAGGCAAGAGGAAATTGCTGATAGATTAGATAAAATTTTTAAAGAGAATCAGGAGTTATTAAGAGTTGCTGAAGAAGTTTATCTAAAAGCTTTAGGTTCTTTAAATGAATTATTTGGTCATATTACAAGCATCAGTACAGACTCAAGGGTGACTTTTGAGTCTTCTTTAACAGCAGCAGAGTTTGGTAAAGCGCGTGAAGTTTTCCTAGATAACTTAACAAGAAAAATGGGTGAATCAACAGAATTACCAACTATTTCTGAACTTGAAAGAGTAATGTCTCTTATCACAGAGGAAATGGTTGCTACTGGTTCTGTATCAAAATTTAAAACAAATGTTATTAATGTAGACGGTTCACAATCAGAATGTGAAGTTGTAAGAGTAGGGGTATACAACGCAGTATGTGGAAAAAGATATTTAGAATATGTGCCTACAAAAGGACAATACCAGTTTTTAGCCAGACAACCTGCAGGTAGATATACTGGTTCAGCAGGAAGAATATCGAACTCAAGTTTTGGTGGCGGATATGTAAGTTTCGCTGTTGATCCAAGTGGTCCTTCAGGTGGAGCATTATTAGCTAACCTTATTCAGAATCCATCGCTCTGGGAACGAATCCAACAGGGTGGATTAATTGGTTACATAATCCTTGGTCTTGGTTCTATAACCATGGCATTTGCTATATATAAATATTATGTGCTCTTTATGTTAAATAGATCTGTTGTAGCACAAATGGGATCAAGCTCATATGGTAATAATCCTCTTGGCAGAGTTCTTAAAGTTGGAGAAGCGCATATGAAAGATGCTATTGATAGATTGGAGCTTAAATTAGCAGAGCAAATTATGGCGGAACGACCAAAAATTGAACAGGGAATTAGTTTCGTAAAAATTGTTTCAGTTGTTGCTCCATTAGCAGGTCTGTTAGGTACAGTTACAGGTATGATTATTACCTTCCAACAAATTACCTTGTTCGGAACTGGTGATCCAAAGATTATGGCTGGCGGTATTTCACAAGCTCTTGTAACTACAGTACTAGGACTAGTTGTGGCAATCCCTACAACTTTAGCCCACTCTTTCTTACAGTCATCAGCTAGATCAGTTGTTGATGTATTAGAAGAGCAAGCAACTGGCATGGTTGCAGAAAAAGCAAAGTAAGATGTACTGGCTCTCTGAAGTTTATATAGCTCTACGTGATTTTATGGAATCAGGTGGCACGGTCCTATGGTACATAGCCTTGCTTGTCACTTTTATGTGGGCTTTAATTCTTGAGAGAGTTTATTATTTTCTTTTTGTTCATGATGAGATAGCAAACGGAATTCAAAAGAAATATCTAGCTATGAATTTCAAATCTCCTTGGCATAAATTCCAAATCAAAACTAGATTAATTTCTGAGGGTAAGATTTCCATTAATAAAAACATGCAGTTGATACAAGTTTGTATTGCTTTATGTCCTTTGTTTGGTCTTATGGGAACTGTTACAGGAATGATTGAGGTTTTTCAAATTATGGCATTCACTGGTGGTGGTGATGCAAGATCAATGGCAGGAGGTGTCTCAAAAGCAACACTTCCAACTATGGCTGGAATGGTTTCTGCATTGTCAGGTGTTTTAGTAATGATATGGTTAAAAAATAAGGTTGAAGAAAATGAGTTGCTAATGGGTGAGTATGTAACTCATAATATTAAGAAAGGAGTAAGTTAAATGAGAAGAAGCGCAATATCAGCAGCTGCTAGAGAAGAAGAAAGCGAAATTAATTTAACACCAATGTTAGATGTTGTTTTCATTATGCTTATATTCTTTATCGTGACTGCAAACTTTATTAAAGAACCAGGTCTTGAAGTAAATAGGCCCGATTCAGACACTTCAGAAATACAAGAGAATGCTGCAATTCTTATAGCTATTGGCTCTAATGACGAAATATATATGGACGGTAGAAGAATTGACGTGAGGCAAGTAAAAGCAAATGTAATTAAATTGTTGGCAGATAATCCACAAGGCACTGTTGTTATACAAGCTGATGAAGAAGCTAGTGCAGATGCCATTATTAAAGCTATGGATGGAGCTCGAGATGCGGGTGTCTATGATATATCTTTAGCTGCTGATCCAAAGTAATAAATTATGGCTAGTCTAGTTGCAGAATTAGAAAAATACGGCATTTATCTAACAAAAAAACACCTTTTCATTGCGGGTGCTCCTTTTGTTGGATTCTTCTTATTTCTTTTTATGGTCGCACTTATTTACACAGGTGATGCTGGAGACATTGTTAAAGGCAGAAAAATTACTGATGTAATTATGCCTGATAGAGAAATAGATACCTTGCTTGAAGAATTAATGGAGCCACCAGAGGACCCGGAAGTTGCACCACCTGATATAGCTCCTCCTCAAATGGATGTTGAGCCGCTTGCAATTTCTGCTGTTTCAACTAAACCTCAAATCAATTTCAATTCAGGTTCAGGCACACTATTTAGAGACGGTGAATATATTCCTCTTTTTAAGGTCCAGCCTGTTTATCCTAGAAGAGCACAAGAAAGAGGAACAGAAGGATATGTTATTTTAGCTTTCACGATTACAGAATCAGGTACCATAGAAAACCCATATATAATTGAGGGTAAATGTCGATCTGCAAACAATCGTGATGGTGATTTTAGAGAATGTTCAATGTTCAATAGTGCTGCGATGAGAGCAGCAAGTAAGTTAAAATATAAACCAACAGTGAGAGATGGCAGAGCAGTTGCAGTCGATGATGTCCCTCACAAGTTTACTTTTGAATTGGAGGATGAAGCTTAATGTTTAGCAGGTTACTTTTATTAATTGTTTTTGCATTTTCTTTTGATTTTTATGCTGATGAGGTCGATGGTTTACCAGAATTAGCGAGTGAGAAAGAAAAAAGAAAGATGCAAGTTAGAAGATCAAAAGTTCTAGCAACTTCTGTTGCAAGAAGGGTTACAAAAGTAGTTGAAAATTTAGACTTAGCTGGACAATACGAAGAAGCTCAAACTATTTTACGAAAAGAGAAAAAAGAAGAGCAAGCTAAAGCACTTGATAAAGATATTGCGAAATTTGTAAAAATCGCACAACAAGAAGTTGATGTTTTGAAGAAAGGTTTAGCTGATATGAAAAGTTATGACAGATCTATGGTTTGGTATTATCAAGCTTATCTAAATCTTGCTTATAACGATAATATGTCAGCTGCAAGAAGTAACTATTTAAAATTAGTTAAAGAGGAAGATGCAACTCCACAAATTAAACTTGCAGCTTACTATACGTTAGCGCAGTTAGCCCTATCTGAAGAAGACGTTGATGGCGGAATTAGATATTTAAAAATATGGTTTAAAACAACTCCTGAGCCGACTCCTCAAGCTTATGTATTCTTATCTCAGGCATATTACATAAAAGGGGACACTCAAAAGTCATTTAACGTAATCATGGAGGCTAAACGTCTTGCTGATGAAACTGGTATTACATTTAGAGAAAATTGGTTCAATATTTTATTTGCCACACATACCGATCTTGGACTTCGATATGAGCAGGTGCCTTTTTATGAGGAAGCATTAGAGCTGTATCCTAAGAAGAAATATTTCATCAATTTAGCAGGTCTATATAATGACTTAGATAGACAAGAGGATTACGTTTATTTGCTTAAAACTGCATATACTAAGCAGCTTCTTAACAAACCAGGTGAATTTCAATCATTAGCTCAAATGTTAATTGGCTCTGACAATCCATATTGGGGGGCAGAAGTAATTTTAACTGGCCTAACATCAGTTGAGGGGACTGTAGTAGTCGAACAGGACTGTGCTATTGGAAAGGTGTTAGATGAAAATGGTGAATTTAAGAAAGATAGAAGGGGTAATTTTATCGAAGAGATGGTTTGTTTAGATGTTTATGGACCTGGTTTTGTAAGGCCTGGAACTGATATGGCAAACGATCCTGAAGATAAGCCTTTTTTAGAGGAAGACAAAAGAAATTTAACTATCTTAGCTCAAGCACTAAGAGCAGCAAAAGAACGAGATGCAGCTATTGAAGTTTATGAAAAGTTAGCGAAAATTACCGATGATGGTGAAGCTTTTATCGCTATTGGAAACCTACATTATCAACAGAATAGAATTGATAAAGCTGTTGAGGCAATTAATAAAGGAATCAAAAAAGGGAATCTTAAAAACGTAGATTTTGCACAGCTTACTTTAGGCCAAGCATATTTTGAACTACAAAGATTTGATGAGGCAAGAGAGATATTTAAGCAAATAAGAGAAAGTGACAAAGAAAGTGTAAAGAAATCTGCTAAGGCTTGGCTGCGTTACACTGATGCGGAACAAGAAAGAGTTAGAAATCTAGAATTAAGAAAACAATCACTTTCTTAAATATTCTTTTATTTCAAAATCATACTGATTTTTTTCTGATTTAAAGAATTTTTTTGAATCAACTTCCCTCCATTCTTGTTTATTAAATTCAGGAAAGTAAACATCTCCTTTAATGCTGTTTGCATCTACCCAGCTAATAACAAGTTTTGTGGTTTGCTTAAGGCCTTCAGCAAAGACTTTAGCACCCCCAATTAAAATAATCTCATCAATATCATTTTCTTCGTTATATTTTTTTGAAAAAGCTATAGCATCATTTAGATTGTTAAAAATCTTAATGCCGTCTTGTTCGTTCATTGACGAAGAAACAACGATATTTTTTCTATTTGGCAATGGTCTTCCGATTGATTCAAACGTCTTTCTCCCCATAATTATTGGTTTATTAAGCGAATAATTTTTAAAGTGTTCCAGATCGTCTTGTAATTTCCATGGCAAATCATTATTGACCCCTATGAGAAGCTCTTCGTTCATAGCAACGAGAATTGAAATAATCATACTGCAACTTTTGCAGCTATATGAGGATGATGCTCATAATTTATAAGTTCAAAGTCCTCATAAACAAAATCATCAATATTATTTCTTGATTTAATTTTTATTTGTGGTGGCGTAAGAGGGGTCCTTGATAGCTGTTCATCTGCTTGTTCAAGATGATTCTTATACAAATGAGCATCGCCAAGGGTGTGAATAAATTCTCCCACTTCAAGATTACATACTTTAGCAACCATATGTGTAAGCAGTGCATATGATGCAATATTAAACGGGACTCCCAAGAAAATATCAGCACTTCTCTGATAAAGTTGGCAAGATAACTTTCCTTCAACAACATAAAATTGAAATAATATATGACATGGAGCTAAAGCCATGCTCTGTATATCACTTACATTCCATGCACTCACAATATGTCTTCTGCTGTTAGGGTTAGATTTTATTTGTTCTATCACTTGTTTGATTTGATCATGAGCGCCATTCAGACCTTCCCATTTTCTCCACTGCTTACCGTAGACAGGACCTAAATCACCATTATCATCAGCCCATTCATCCCAAATGGAAACCCCATTATCTTTAAGAAAATTAATATTTGTATCACCCTTTAAAAACCATAAAAGTTCATAGGCCATAGACTTAAAATGAACTTTTTTGGTTGTAAGTAATGGGAAGTTTTGAGATAAATCATATCTCATTTGGTATCCAAAAACTGAGATGGTTCCAGTGCCTGTTCTGTCACCTTTCTCCTTTCCCTCTTGTCTAACTTTTTTTAGTAAATCTAGATATTGATTCATTATTTCTGTAAAGAATTATGAGTCCTAATATTAACATAGGAATAGATAATAATTGGCCTTGTGTTAAGAAACTTAAGAGTAAAAATTCTCCTCCCCATACGTAATCTGGTTGTTTAAATATTTCTGCGATAAATCTAGCCACTGCATAGCCAATCAAAAAGAAGGCTGAATAGTTTCCAATTTTTTTACTTTTAATAAAAAAATTTAAAATTAAAAATAATAAAAATCCCTCTAATATTGCTTCATAGATCTGAGAAGGATGACGAACAAGTTGTTCAGGATCAGAGGGGAAAATCATTCCCCAAGATATATCAGTGGGACGACCGTAAAGCTCAGCATTAATAAAGTTAGCTATCCTTCCTAAAAAAAGTGCTATTGGGACTGAAACACATAACCAATCTGATATTTGAAAAAATTTATATCCATTAGATTTTGCAAAAAAATAGATTGCTACCATCACCCCAATTAAACCACCATGAAAGGACATACCTCCTTCCCAAATTTTTAAAAAATAAATTGGATCTTGCAATTGAAGATGAAAATCATAGAACAACACATGACCCAATCTTCCGCCTATAACAGCACCAAAAAAAAGGCCGTAAGTAATAACTAAATCTGATACCTTTTCGTTATCTAGGTTAATGCCAAACTTTTCTCTAGTGCTAAGCATATGAAAATAAATTAAGTAAGCTCCAACAACATATGCCAAAGCATACCAATGGATATCTATTGAATTGCCCCAGAACCCTGAAAATGGAATTGAAATTGCTACTGGATTTATATCAGGATAATTAATCATTAAGCAAATACCCAGTAAATAAAAATAGGAACTAGTTGAAAAGCATATAGCCTCTGAAAAATTTTATCATCAACTTTTTGAGTCATTTTTGCTCCAAATCTAGAAGCAAAGGAACTAAAGATTGCTATTGCAAACAAACTTAAATAATTAACATAACCAAAAGAAAAATCTGGAAGGTCTTTAGCATCCAAACCTAAAAGAACATAGGAAATTGAACCAAAAATACCAACTGGTAGGGTAAGGGCCACAGATGTTGCTACTGCATTTTTCATTTTTTTTCCCATAAGCCTTAAAAAAGGGCCAATAAAGATTCCTCCTCCTACAGCAAACATTGTTGAAATTAGTCCAACTGCTCCTCCGTAAGGCGCAGCAATAAAAACATTAATTTGTGCATCTTTTTCAGAATCTTTAATTTTAAAAAACATTCTCATAGATACCAGAAAGATAAACAAAGCAAAAACTTTCTTAAAAACTTCTTTGTCAGCATTGGTTGAAATTAATGCTCCAAACAAAGAACCTATAACCAGACCAAAGAATATTTTAAGAAAGCTTTCCCACAAAATAGTTTTATTTTTCAAATGCACGCTTATTGCTGAAAGTGAATTAATTACAATACAAGCTAATGCTGTACCTAAAGATAGAGGGATACTAATTTCATCAGAGTAACCCATTGAGGAGTAGAGAAAATGCAATGATGGAACAATTACTAAACCTCCACCAACCCCAAAAAAACCAGCTAAAAAACCAGCAACTATACCTATTAGAGGATAAATAAGAAATTCAATCATCATTTTTAATTTTTTTTGTTTCTTTTTCTCCGAGTGAAATAAGTTTATTTATTCTTGAACTTATTGATCCTGTTCCATCTACTAGCTTATTCTTAGCGTCTGTAAATTTCTTCTGACTTAATGCGATTGTATTTCCAAGACTATCCATAGAATCTACAAATCCAGCTAATTTTTCTACTAACTTTCTAGCTTCTTCATAAATTTTGAATGCTTGTTCACTTTGTTTGTCGATCCTCCATAAATTTTCAAACATATGTAATGCCATATGTAGTTGAGTAGGACTTAGAAGGGCAATATTTTTCTGAGTTGCAAAGGAAAGTAAGGAATTATCATATTTAAGAGCTATATTTAATGCATCATCAATTCCAATGAATAAAAAAGTCATTCCAGGTGTTTTTAATTCTTTTATATCGCTGTATTTTTTCTCGCTTAACTCTTTTATTCTCTCTTTTACTCTTTGTGAATGAAGTTTGCCAAATTTATCTCTTTCTTTCTCGTCGCCCACTGAACAATAGTCATAATATGCTCGAAATGAAAACTTTGAATCAATTACCAAGTGTCTTTCATGAGGAAGGTATACTATTGCGTCTGGTCTTTGATCTTTTAAACCCTCACCATCGCTGACCTTATAGTTTTCTTGCAGAACATAATGTAAATCTTCCTCTAACCCTGATTTATCAAATAAGAGTTTTAAAGTCATTTCGCCGTAATCCCCTTGAGTTTTGCTGTCACCTCTCAAAGCATTTGCAAGATTTGTAGTATCTGATGTTATTTGATTTGTTTGTTCTATTAACCCGTCAATAGTTGTTTTTGTTTGAGCATGAATTTTTATCTGTTGCTCAGAATTTTTTCTAATTTCTGTCTCATACTCTTTCATCCGTTCTCTAAGCGGGTCTATAATCTTTTCAATACTTTCTTTTGATGAGACTTTAAATTCTTCTTCTCTTTTTTTGTAAATATTTTCAATTGTTTCTGAAAACTCTTCTGGTTTGAGGTTAGAATTTCTCTGTAGTACAAGTAAAATAGTAAGTACTAATGTGGAAAATACAAAAAGTATTACCGCAGCAATTAAAAAACCAGATTCCATATGAGTATTTTAGAACAAATTAAGTCTGAACTCCCTTGGCTTGATGATAAAGTTTCTTTTGATTTAACAAGAGGAAAGCCATCTGCTGATCAGCTTAATGTTACTCAAAAGAATTTTAAGCATATTGAAATTCCCTTTGAAATGGATGGAATTGATCTTAGAAATTATGGAAATCCAGAAGGCATACCTTCTGCAAGAAAACTTGGTGCACAAATTCTTTCAACAGAGTTTGACGAAACAATAGCTCTAGACAATTCGTCTCTAACTATAATGCAACAGTTAGTTTCATGCGCTTACCATCTTGGATTTCCTAAGAGTAAATTGTCAGAAAAAACTAAGTTTTTGTGTCCCGTACCTGGATATGACAGACACTTCAAACTTCTTGAAAATTTTGGTGTTGAAATGATTCCAATGCCATTTCAAGACGATGGCCCTGATCTTAATGTGATTAGTGGCCTTATTTCCAAAGACGATGATATTAGTGGAATAGTCTGTGTCCCAAGACACTCAAATCCTACTGGACATGTTTACTCTGATCAAAATGTAAAAGAAATCTTTGAGTTAATTGCTAACAAAAAAAGAAATTTTATGGTTCTTTGGGATAATGCTTATGCTTGTCATGATTTCAGAGATACTATAAACCAAACACCTGTGATGAAGTTGGCAGATGAGTATGATTTAAAAGATAATTTATTTATTGTTGGTTCGACATCAAAGATTACACTTGCAGGTTCAGGGCTGGCTTTTTTTGCAAGTAGTGAATTAAATATTTCAAAGTTTATAGAATATAGAAATTCATTAACTCCAGGTCCAAATAAATTAAATCAGGGAATGCATGTAAATTATTTCAAAAAAAGCTCTCTACAAAGTCAAATGGAGAGTTTAAAAGAGGTTATACTGCCAAAATTTGAATTAGTTGAAAAATACCTTGATGAACTAAAAAAAGACGGTTTCTGCGATTATATTCAGCCATCTGGTGGCTACTTTATCTCATATGAATCATCAAACTCTAATGCTGAGCAAATAATTGAACACTGTTCAAAGTTAGGTCTAAAGCTTTTGCCAATAGGTTCTTGCTTTCCTTATCAAAAAGATCCTAAAAATAGCAATATTAGAATTGCTCCAACATTTCCTAACCTCGAAAATTTAGAGAGATGTATGGAAATATTTTCAAAAGTCGTAAAAAAATTGAACTAATTTTATTTCTACCAGTCTAAGAAGATGACAGGAAGATAAGAGTTCAATCGTAGTCTGCCCATATAAGGTTAGCAGCAACCGATCTGAAAGGACGCCAATCTCTTGCTATCGAAGTCATATCCTCAATGCTTGGCCGTTCTTTCAGATCTTTTAGTCTTTTTACCCCTTCTTGAAGACCAATATCATTTTCTGGCCAAACATCTGGTCGATCTAAAGAGGCCATAAGATAGCAATCAGCTGTCCATTTCCCTATACCTTTAAACTGGCATAAATAAATTCTTGCCTCCTCATCCTCCATTTTTGCAATATTGGAGTAATTCAAATTGCCATTTATTTCTTCAGTTGCAATACCCTTTAAATACGAAATTTTTGGTCTACTTAGGCCCGCATTTCTTAATTTACTTACAGACAACTTCATAAAGCTTTGAGAATTAACATTGCTCATTAATGCCTGCACCTTTTTTTTAATTGCATTAGCAGATTGGACTGAAACTTGTTGTTCAATTACAAGGTGCAAAATACCAGCAAAACCTTGAGGACGAACAAAGAAGTTTATTTCTTCTTCTGGAAGGATTTTTTTAAAATTAGGTTCAACTTTAAGAAGGTGCTTAACTCCCTCGTCATAAACACCTTTGTTCACTTTCTTTGCATTCCATTTTTATGCATAAAGTTTATGAATTCATCAAATTTATCTTGCCCAAAAAAATACTGATCACCATGTACTAATAAGGGCACTCCGTGATGACCTGCAGCTAACTGCTGCTCTTGGTTATATTTAATATCAGAAATTATTTTTGCTTCTTGCTCATTAGCCTCTTTTTCAAGAACATCTAAATTTAAACCAACAGAATCACATACTTTACTTAGGTTTTTTCTTTCAAACCATCCTTCTTTGCTGCCAAATATTTTATTGGACAAAGCTTGTGCAAAGTTGATTCCTTGGCCATGATAATGAGCCGCTTGACCTAAATGACAAATATAAAATATATAAGGTTGCTCTGATGATATTTTTCCTGTGAGTATATTTTGCACAATTGGGTCCGGTTTAGGTCTAAAAAATGGCATTTCATGTCTATTTGCAACTTTACGATAGTCCAGTAGACGCCAAAAGAAGTAGGTCAGCATATTTTTATTCTTAAAAAAACTGGGTTTTCTTATAGCTAGTGGATAAACCAATCTAAAGTTCACATCCACATCATATTCTTCTATTAATTTTTTTAATCTAGGAAGAATAAAGTAAGAATACGGACTTCTGTACGAGAAATAAAAATCAACTTTCATATCTTTATTTTATCATTTAGTATCTCAAGATTAGGTAGCTAAAGCCATTAAGTTAGTTAGGCCACATAACATAGTCTTCATCTTCCTCCCAACCATCCTCAACTACTTCTTTAAGAGTTCTGTCTATAGAGATTTTAGCTTTCAGACTTGATTGAAAAAGAGGTTCTTTAGAATTTTTAAGATGTTCATTTAATATTGTTTTTAGTTCGGCTACTTTCGTTAAATTTTCTTTAGATAAATCGACTTTTTCAGTTGGATCATTATTTAAATTGAACAACCACTCATTCTTTGGATGATCAGATAATTGAAGTTTCCATCCATCTTTAATAACAACTTTATTATGTCCAGTTCTCCAAAAGAGGGCCCTATCTTTTGCCTCAGATGAGTTGCTAAATAAGTCTATTCCATCAACGTTATGTTCTGGTGCCTCTTTGGCTAAAGCATAAATTGTTGGGGCTATATCAATATGTGCTGCTCTTTCAAAAATCTCTTTTTCAGATATCCCCTCTTTCCAAAAGATAAGGGGGACTTTAATTCCTCCTTCAAAAAGACTTAACTTCCATCCCCTATAAGGAGCATTAATATATCTCAATCCAAGATAGCCAGCTCCTCCATTGTCACTTGTAAAAATAATCCATGTGTTATCAGCTAATCCTTGAATATTCAGCTCATCTAAAATCCCTTCAATACTCCTATCTAAGGCTTTGATCATAGCCGCATAAACTCTTTCTGTATGATCCTCAATATTTGAAAGTGCGTCATAATCAGATTTTAAGGCTTGCAAAGGGGTATGCACCCCCCAGTGAGCTAGATACAGAAGAAATGGTCTATTTTTATTAGCTCTAATTACTTTTCTGGCTTCGTTTGTATAGTAATCAGTTAAATATCCTTTTGGTTCAAACCAATTTTCTCCTATTTTCACTTGGTTAAAAGATGCAGCATATTGCATTCTTGCCCATAAAAATTTATCTACAGGATCATGATCAAGATATGCATTCACAACATTAGGATCATTTACTGGAAGAAATAATCCACTTGCCATTAAAAGACTCTCTTTAAACCCTTGGGCATTTGGATGTTCACCTTCACCGCGACCTAAATGCCATTTACCAATGTGTGTAGTGTGATACCCAGCCTTGCTTAATTGATCAGCAAATGTAATCTCTTCGCTTGGTAGACCTTGGAGCTCAAATCTTGGGTTAGATCTTAAAGCTTCTGTATTCACCTCAACACTTTGGAATGGAGCAAATAACTGTAGACTTCTCCCCATACCATCTGGTAAAGGAGTGAATTCATAGCCAGTTGAAGTAGCATATCTTCCAGTAACAATCATTGCTCTAGACGGAGCACACATTCCTGTTCCTGCATAGGCATTTGAAAACTTAATTCCTGTATTTGCTATGAAATCTATATTAGGTGTTGGTAATTTACCATTTGCAATGCCACTTCCAAATGATGTTAAGTCATTAATCCCTAAATCATCAGCAACAAAAACAATAAAGTTAGGTCTATCATCTATTCTATTTTCAGGACCTTTTTCCCAAATAATTTCTTTATTTTCAGAAACATTAGATTTCCCTGTTATAACTACAAAACTAAGAAAAAGTTCTTTCCAAAAAACAGCGAGCAATAATCCTGCTACTAATAAAAAAAGTAATATTTTTTTCATAATTTCCTTCTAAAGAAATAAATTAAAGTTGCTATTAAAATAAAAAAGAAAGCTGATCCAGCGTATATATATGGCATGAAGTGCCTTTTAGCAGTATTAATTGTCATTTCATCGTACCATCTATAAGATTCGCCAAGTTCAATTACACCATTTTTTTCAACATATTCTGAGTATTTTTGAATTAAGGTTTTAAAAATTTCAGGTTCAATTAGTTGTAAATCTTGCGTTTCTCCAGGATCATTTTTTAAATTGTATAATCTCCATTTACTATCACCAACAGGAGGTTTATTTTTTACGATTTTATAATCTCCAAGAAAAAGCGCTGAATTTCCAGAAACCTCAAGACCTACTGGCTCGTTTTCTTTATATAAATCGGTATTAAAGTCATTAAATATAGCTTTAAGTGACTTTCCTATCATTTGATCCTCTTTTTCTCTAGACGCTAGATCAGCAATTGTAGGAGCTACATCTGTTACAAATGTTAAACCTTTATATTTTCCTGAGGGAATACCTTTTCCAGAAATTATGAGAGGAACTCTCAGGCCGCCCTCAGACATATGAAATTTATAAAGATGACTTGGACTTGCCATTGCTTGTGCAAATTCAGTTCCAATGAAAACATAACTATCTTCTTCACCCAATGTTTCAAGATTGTTATTCCAGCGTGATGTTTCATACCAAGCTCGCCAGGTAGCATGATCTCTAGGGTCATTACCTTCTGGTCCATTATCTGAAGTAATAATAAAAATTGTATCCTCATACAATCCATTATTTTTTAAATACTCTATCAATCTTCCTATATGAAAATCCATTGCATTTAACATGCCAGCGAAGACAGCCATACTCTTAATTAAAAGCTCTTTTTCTTCTTGAGTCTCTTCTTCCCATGGGTAATTCTCTAAAGAATTGACAGCATTTTTATCTTCAGGAAAAATTCCTAATTCCTGTGCTCGTTTGATTCTTCTCTCCCTTAAGGCACTCCAACCATCTTTATAAAGATCTAAATATTTCTCGGTAAATTCCTTAGGAGCTTGTACTGGTATGTGTTGTGCTTGAAAAGAAACATAAGCAAAAAAAGGTGATTTTGAACCGTCTTCATCTATGAAATCAATCATTTGATCAATGAAAAATTCTGATGAATAAAAATCTTCTGGTAATTCGACCTCTTCACCATTCTTAAACCAAGGAGCCTCAAGATAGTAGGGAAGATAAGAATGATTGCTGTAATTATCACCTCCTGTTGCATCAAGAATAAAAGTTTTATCGAAGCCTCTATTTACCGGTAACGAAGGAAAATGCTCTCCACCAAAACCCAAATGCCATTTACCAGTCATGTAAGTTCTATAACCTGACTTCTTTAAAACTTCTGCAATTGTTAAAGCTTCTGGCAAAAGATACCCTTCGTAGCCTTTATTTTTCCTTAGATTTCTAGGCAACACTTCAGGAATCATTGGAATTCCTGTTTTATGATTATCCATACCTGTGAGAAGCATTGCTCTGGATGGCGCACATTCAGGCGAAGTATGGTAGTTTGTGAACATTAAACCTTTTTCAGCTAAGAAATTAATATTTGGTGTATCTATTTCACCACCAAAAGCTTCAAGATCAGTCAGACCCAGGTCATCGATTAGTATCAATACAAAGTTTGGTTGATTTTTAGCTTCTAAATTGGTAAAAAATAAGGCTAATAAAAAAAAGATATAGCGCATTCAGTGAATTTTATCACATAGTTAATGAAATGCAGGGAGAGTAAAAATCAAAATAGTTTTAATTTTAATCGTCATTTACGGTTTAATTTCATCATTTTTTCCATATTCTGGACTAGCTTGGTATTTCCCATTAAGTTTTGAGAAAGTTGATCTTGAGGACTCAAGGCTCATGTACTTACATGTGATGAGATCGTCTGCTCATGTGACATTTTGTGCACTCATTATAAATTATCTCAATGATAAAAGACCTATATCTTCATTGGGCCCAGTTGTAATATTTTTTTATGCATGTGTTTTTTTTGAGATATTTGCATTTTTAATTCTTGAATTTGTACATGGAGTAAATTTCGATTTCAGAATTTTACTAAGCATCTTCTTTTTATTACTAGCAATTTTTACTCACAGGGCAAATTTAAAGAAAAAACAAACCATATTTAGAGACTAGAATTAAGGAAGCAGCTGTTTTATAGTAAAAAAATATGAAAATTAAAAAAGTTAAAAATCAACCAAAACAAATCACTAAGTATCCTGAAATAGACCCAAAAGAACAGGATGCAGTAGAAAGTGTAAATGAAATATTTAAAACACCTTTAACAGGTGCATATAATTGGGACTATATTGTAGTTGATGACAGAATAAAAAAACTTTATGAGTTAGGCAAAAAACTCAATTGGAATGAAGACTTCGATTTAGATTGGTCTCAAGACTTTCCTAAAGACCAGTTTCTCATTAATTCAGATATTTTTAAAACACCAGAAGTTGAACTTGATGGCTACGATGATCTCTCCTTTGAGAAAAAAATTGAAATGGACAGACACAGGGTGTCTTGGAATTTAAGTCAATTTCTTCATGGCGAACAAGGAGCATTATTAGTAGCTTCTCAGCTTGTTTCATGTGCGCCCACTTTTAATGCAAAACTTTATGCAGCTTCACAAACTTTTGATGAGGCAAGACATGTAAATTGTTTCAACAGATATTTAAAAGAGAAAATTGGTTTCCAGTATCCTTCAACTGATGGCCTGAAATCTTTAATGGATAAAATCCTCACAGATGAAAGATGGGATCTGAAGTTTATAGGTATGCAAATTATTATTGAGGGCCTTGCTCTTGCAGCTTTCAATAATTTGAAATTAATTCTAAATGATGGCCTTCTAAAACAACTTCTTCACTACGTGATAAGGGATGAAGCGCGACATGTTACTTTTGGAGTAAATTACCTTGAAGATTATTTAAAGACTTTAAGTAAAAGCGAAATTGAAGATAGAGCACAATTTGCCTTTGAAGCTTGTGTTGTAATGAGAGACAGACTCATTTCAGGCGAAGTAATATCTAGATTTCTTGATTACACTCCAGAAGAAGCACATAAGATAGCTGAAGAATCTGAACAAGGTGAAAATTTTAAGAATTTGCTTTTCACTAAGATAATTCCAAATCTCACAAGAATTGGCTTAATTACTGATAAGGTAAAACCAAAATATGAAAAACTTGGTGTTTTAAGCTATCAAGAACTTGAAGATAACTTCAATGTAGATTGGGCAGAGATTTCAAAGCCCTATGAAACCCAAGAAGAAATCGAGCAAGAGATATCCTCTGTTTTTGAAAACAGCGCTCAAAATTAATTGGGAATTTAAACTAGACTAATTTAATTTCACCGACGCCTTCTCTACCCTTATATTCTTCAAGAGTAAATTCAACTGCATCGTTTTCGTTCAGAGTATCGATTCCACATTTTTGTAATGCACTTATGTGAACAAAAACATCTTTTGATCCATCTTCAGGTGCAATGAAACCAAAACCCTTAGAATTGTTAAAAAATTTTACAACTCCTTTTTGCATACTTTCTCCTCTTAGATTCCCTTAAAAGAGAATCTTAGTGCTCTACAATACATCACTTGAGGATTAAATAAAGCAAAAATTGAAATTAAATTGAATTAATTTACTAAGGCCTATCTACTAATATCCATTCGTCATTTGTAATGTCTGATCGAACTTTATCCGCAAGATTACCATTACTCACAGAACTGCTTTTAATATAATATTTTCCTGATTCATCTATAATGCCAACCCATCTCTTTTGCTCATATTTTGCTTCACCCCTAATATCTTGAGTTGAAATTCTTGAGCCAGTAGAAGGGTCTCTAAAAATAAGTGTTAAATCAACAACAGATTCTGTTCTTAAAGCTCTATTTATCACTGGGATTCTTGAGGTACCCTGATCATTTCCAGCACTATTAACAACCACTTCAACTAAAATATCAGGATCTCCCGATCTTATTAAACGTGCACCTTCTTTTTCGGCATTTGAGGAAACGAGATTATCAATAAAACCTTTTGTTCTTTCTTCAACAAATCCTGTTAATTCAACAAGAATTTTTTTTCCTTTAATTGAAGAGAAATCTGCTTGAGTAATTGCAGAATTTCCTGCAAGTTTTACCACATTTTGTGATACAACAGATACTAACCCCTCTCCGTAAGTCTTTTGTGTAGACTGGCATGCGCTTACAAGTAATAAAAAGAGTATTGATAACGTGATTTTTAAAAAATTTTTCATAAAGCCCCCAAACTTTAAATATAAGAAATTCTATAATTTTTGCAAGAAAACTACCTGCAAATCTAGCTGCAAATGATTAAGCTAGGAAAAAGTTTATTATAAATAAATATGAGAATTACAGAGAGTAAATTTATATCAAAAAGACATACATCTAATTATTTGTCCTGTGGGCCGTCTGAAGGTCCAAAGATATTTTTTATACATGGTTGGCCAGATTTATCTTTAGGATGGCATCATCAACTAAAACATCTTGGAAGTTTAGGGTTTCACGCTATTGCACCTGACATGCGGGGATATGGTAAGAGCACAATCCACCAAGATAAATCGGCGTATTGTCAAAAAGAAATTGTTGCAGATATGGTGGAATTATTTGATAGCTTAAATATAAAAGAAGCTATATGGATTGGCCATGATTGGGGCTCACCAGTAGTTTGGAATATTGGTCTTCATCATCCAGAAATTGTCAAAGGAATAGCAAGCTTATGTGTGCCTTTTGGCTGGGGAGGCCATCCAGACAGCTACTTAGATCATATTGATAGAAATCTCTATCCAGAGGATGAATACCCATATGGTCAATGGGACTATCAATATTTCTACTACGAAAATTTTGATTTAGCTTGCCAACAAATGGAAGAAGATCCCCATAAAATGCTTACATTAAATTTTACTCAGCCAACTGATGAATTTAGAGGAGTTTTTAATACAAAAGGAGGTGCAAGATCTATGACTGCATCGATAATTAAAAATGGTGGTTGGTTTAGACATTATGGTTTCAAAGGTCTTAACACAATACCTGAAGTCCCAGTCGATGAAGATGTAATCTCACCTGAAGAAATAAAAATTTATGGTGATTTTCTTAAGACCAATGGTTTCTTTGGGCCAAATTCTTGGTATGTAAATGGTAAAGCCAATGATGAGTATGCAAAAGAGTTAAAAAATTTTACAACTATTGATTGCCCAGTTTTATTCATTCAAGCAACCTATGATAGTGTTTTAACTAGGAATCTGAATACACATAATAAAATGGTGTGCACAAATTTAACTGAAGATGAAATTGCATGTGGTCATTGGATGCAAAGAGAAAAACCACAGGAAGCTAATCTTGCCATTGAGAAGTGGATAAAAGAAAACTTTTAAAGATTATGACTAGAGAATCACTTTGTTTGTTATTAATTGCACCCGGTGTGTTAGCTGTTTCACTTAGTTATGGTTTATACCCCGAGATAACATTAAAGTATCTTTACGATATAGAAGTTAACAGTGCAAATCTTGCCAATATTTTTCGAGCAATTATGGGTCTATATATTGCTTTATCAATGTTTTGGGTAGTTGGTGCTTTTAAGAAATCTTTAAGGTTAGCAGCGCTTTGGAGTATGACAATTTTTATGACAGGTATTGCTCTTGGACGAATACTAAGCATCATAATTGATGGCTTTCCCTATCCAATATTTCTTTTCTATACAGGCATTGAGATTTTTTCAGCCTTAATAGGTTTTTATCTAATCAAGAATAGTAACTATTAAATAATTTTAATAATTTGCTTACCAAAGTTTTTGCCACTTAAAACATCTCTTAAGCCTTGTGGTGCATTCTCAAATCCAGGTGTAATAGTTTCTCTAAATTTAATATCACCATTTTTAACATGCTCATGAAGAATTGATGTTGCTTTTTCAAACTGATTTAACCACTCAGTCACAACAAAAAATCTATGTTTTGGTTTTAGGTTCAAAGCACCAAGAACATGAAAAGGTGTTTCCTCACCAGCAATATTTGTTGAATTATATTTTGAGATAAAACCACATATTGGAACTCGAGCATTTTTATTTAAGAATTTAGACACCATTTTTGTAATCTCACCACCAACATTTTCAAAATAGATATCAATTCCATTGGGACAATATTTTTCCAGCTTTTCTACAACATTTTCGTTTTTATAATCAATACACTGATCAAACTTCAATTCTTCAGTAACGTATTTTGATTTCTCTGGTCCACCAGCAATTCCAATAACTTCACAGCCAATAAGTTTACCAAGTTGTCCAACTACACTTCCAACTGCTCCTGATGCTGCAGATACTACAAGGGTTTCTCCAGGTTGAGGTTTGCCAACATAATTTAATCCAAAATATGCTGTTCTACCTGGCATACCTAATGTTCCTAGAAATATACTGCTATTTAATTTACTTTCAGGCACTTTAAGAACGGAAGGATCTGAATCTTTAGTTTTTATATAAGTTTGCCAACCCTGATGTACTGTTACTAAATCTCCAACTGCATAATTTTTTGATTTTGATTCAATTACTGTTCCTACACTTTCACCAACCATAACTTCTCCAATTTTTAGTGGAGGAGTATATGAGATGCTATCGTTCATCTTGCCTCTCATATAGGGATCAATTGAGAGATACTCAGCCCTGATTAGAATCTCTTGTTTTTGTAGTTCAGTAATGTTCTGTGAATCCATAATCCAACAATTATCTTCAGGCATTCCGGTTGGTCTTTTTTGTAGTAGAAAACGATTATTTATGTAATTCATAGATAGTTTTATTTTGCTTTGGCCTTATGTTTCATATAAATATTCATAATAAATACTAGGATTTTTGAAGCGTAAGTAGCTAAATGAATTTTAAACTTTTTCATGCATGATTATTATATCTAATAACATTGAATTTCTTTATAAAATCCTTATATATTAAAGTGTAACGATAGAAATATATCCTTATTTCAAATCCCTTTACTCACATCAATATGCCCAATTATGGGCATGTAATTTATGGAGGAAAATATGCAAGTATTTAAATGTAATTTAGGAAAAATTAATCATAATGTGCATTGTGATTTTGATAACCAAGGTAACCTACATTTTTGCGAACACGATCTAGGAGAGGGCGTAAAAGAATTTTGGGGTACCGATGAATATGAATATTTTATGACAGTTCATCAAAAACATGTGGCGAAGTTTATTATTTGTTGTTTTTGGAAAGCATTTAATTTTGAGGAAAAATTTACAGTTGAAGACCTTAGAAATTTATGTGATGAATTCAAAGTAGAATATTCTACTGATACAATTCTTTAAAAATCGAAGACTGTTTAATTGAACTTAATATTAATGGTGCCCAGAGGTAGAATCGAACTACCGACACAAGGATTTTCAGTCCTTTGCTCTACCAACTGAGCTATCTGGGCAAACCAAATTAATTTAAAAAAATTAACAAGCTCAATATAATACAACTTCCTGATAAAATGTGAATGTAGAAGAATGAAAGATAATTTAAAAATAATTCAAGAACTGCATAAGACAGATTTTAAATTTGTAATTGTTTCTAGTGGAGGTGGGAGCAATGCAGTTGGAACTTTGCTTAAAGTTCCTGGTGCTAGCAATTCTGTTCTTGAAGCATATATTCCTTACGCTAAAGAATCATTGGATTTTTATCTTCTTAGAAAACCAGATTTTTACTGTTCTAAAGATACAACTTTGCGTATGGCAGCAAGAGCTTATAGTGCCGCTAAAAAAATAGATCCTAATTCTGATGTTAGTAAACTTTTTGGGGTGGCAATTACAGCAACATTATCAACAACTTATGAAAAAAGAGGAGAGCACAGATTCCATATTGCCTTACAGACTGAAACATATTCAAAAAGTATTTCGTGTGTTTTGAAAAAAGGCGAAAGAACAAGAGAAGAAGAAGAAGCACTTGTCACTGAATTTGTCATTGCACTACTCGCCGAGTCTTCTGCACTTGAATACCCATATCCAAAAATTTCAGAGGAGTTTAAAGCTGAAAAAGTTGAGGGCAAAAAGGAATGGATAGATCTTATGAGCGATGATTCTTTATTTGTTTCTTCAGATGACCAAATGCCAAATTTAATATTTCCTGGAACATTTAATCCTATCCATGAGGGCCATAGAAAAATGCAAGAATTAGCTGAGAAAAAAACTGGCGATAAAGCTTATTTTGAAATTTGTATTCAGAATGCAGACAAGCCACCTCTTAGCTATCACCACATTAAAGACACCTTATCTCAATTTACAGACAAGGATTGCTGGGTTTTAACTAAAGCGGGTAAATTTCCTGACAAAGCCAAGATGTTTAAAGGGTCTACTTTTGTAATTGGAGCAGATACTTTAACTAGAATGTTAGATGAGAGATTTTATCCTAGCTACAAGGATATGCTTAGTGAATTTAGTATATTTAATGAGAATAATAATAAGTTCTTAGTTTTTGGTAGGAAGCTAAATGATAAGTTCATTACTTTAGCTGATATTGATGTACCTGACTTTATAAAAGAACGTTTTACAGGATTTGATGAGCAGATATTTAGAGACGACATATCTTCAACATCATTAAGACTTGCCGAAAATTCTTAACTATTGAGGTATATAACCTGAAGGCTTCTGATAGTCAGAATTATTAAGATACTTTTCCATCTGATCATTCAGCCATTTTCTATTCTCTTTATTAGACAAATCTAGTTGATTTTCGTTGATAAGCATTGTCTGTAAATCTAACCAATCAGACCATGCTTTTGCAGAGTAGTTATCTTTTATATATTGACCTTTCTCACCAGGAACTGGAGCAATATTTAAAGCATCAAGTTCTGTTTGATATTTTTTACAAAAAATTTTGGACATATACAGATAATTTATCAGATATTGGTTTTGGTGTGGGAAGTTTACTTAACTGCGCAATATCAAACCACTTTCCTTCACTCTTTAATTCATCTTTTGATCTATTTGCAAATGAAATATGTAAATTTCTATGAGAGAGTTTATGAATAATCTCAGTCTTGAGTTGTTTAGTCTTTGCGATAGGCATAATCCATAAACCATCCCAAAAACCAAGTTGATTATTTTTAACTAAAAATATTTTTTGATTTTTTTCATATATTTCAAATTCTAGATATACATTTTTTTTCTTAATTTTTTTAACATTTGCAGTTGGCAGCTCTCCCTTGGAAAACGAAATACATTGTTTGTTCAATGGGCACTCTTCACACAAGGCATTTTTTGGTGTACATACGGTTGCTCCTAAATCCATTATTCCTTGCTGAAAATCATCGACATTCTTTTTATCAAGTATCTGACTTGAAAGATCCCAGAGTTCTTTTTCATTACTATTAGTTTTGAAGAATAATCGTGTTAGAACTCTCTTTACATTAGCATCAAGTATTGGATATGGTAGTTTGTAGGCTATTGAAAGAATAGCTCCAGCAGTAGATTTACCAATACCCGGAAGTGTAATTAAATTTTTAAAAGAATTTGGCAACTTTCCATTAAACTTTTTGAGGATTATTTCTTTTGCTCTGTATAAATTCCGAGCTCTTCTATAAAAACCTAAACCTTTCCAAAGAGAAAGCACATCCTCTTCAGAAGCAGATTTAAAATCTTCAAATGTAGGATAATAGGAGATAAATTTTTCAAAATAATTCACAACAGTTTTAGCCTGTGTCTGCTGTAACATAATTTCAGAAATCCATACTCTGTAGGGAGTAATATTTTCTCGCCAGGGTAAATTATTACGACCCTTTGTTTTGTACCATTTTGTTATTTGTCTACCAGTTGAGCTTTCTTTGCAATTTTTTTTCATTGAATTCATAAAAAATCGGTTCCCCTGTAGCAATTTCTAACTTAACTATTTCTTCTTTAGAGATTTCTTCAATAAATTTTACTAAAGCTCTTAATGAATTACCGTGAGCAGAAATAATTACATTCTTATTTTTTTGTAAAGCAGGCATAATCTCATTTTCAAAGTAGGGGATAACTCTGTTATATGTATCTTCAAGACTCTCACCATTTGGCGGACCATCTGAATAAGATCTGCGCCAAATTTGAACTTGTTCTTCACCAAACTCTTGTCTAGCCATATCTTTATTTAATCCCGTAAGGTCACCATAATCACGTTCGTTTAGTGCCTCATTTTTAAATATATTGATATTGCTTTCTTCAATTACTTCGAGAATTATCGAAGCTGTATCTTGTGCTCTTTTTAATGCAGAAGTGAAAAGTAAATTAAATTTAATGTTCTGTTTTTTTATATGTTGGCCAGCCTTAAATGCCTCTTCTTTACCTATCTCTGTTAACCCTGGGTCTTTCCAACCAGTAAATAAATTTTTTTGATTCCAAGCACTTTGGCCATGCCTTACTAGAACAAGATAATTTGTTTCCATTTGAGTATATTTAAATATATATTGTATAAGCTTAAGATTGATTTGATATGGATTTATTCGATTTCTTAATTTCTAGATGGTATTTTTCAGTTCCACTCATCGTAACTTTAATAAGCTGGTGGGTTTATGAAAGTAATAAAGGAGGGAAGAAAATTTCTCCAGCAGAAGCTGTTTTGCTTATAAACAGTGGTGAGGCAAAATTTTTGGATATTAGAAAGAAGGAAGATTTTGAAACTGGTCATATCAGTGGGTCTTTAAATATATTAAAAGATGCATTCAAACAGCAGGAACATTTATTAAAAAAAGAAAAAGCCCTTATTGTAGTCTCTGAAAATGGTATTGATTCTGGCGGTGCTGGGGTTGAGTTGAAAAAGTTAGGTATAGAAAACGTTTACCTTCTCAAGCACGGTCTTCTTTCTTGGCAAGAAGAAAGCCTTCCACTGGTTAAGTAGAAGGCTAAAAAGTTTACTTAGTTAAAGTTCCTACTATATGAGCAAGAATTTTATATGGATCGGCATTTGAAGCGGGTCTTCTGTCTTCCAAGTAACCATTCCAATCATGTTCAACTGTGTAAACAGGTATACGTATACTAGCCCCTCTGTCACTAACACCATATGAAAACTCTGTAATCTTTTGAGTTTCATGCAGTCCTGTTAGCCTTTGATCATTATCAGAACCATAAGCTGCAATACCATCCTGATGCACTTTTCCAAGCTTTTCACATATTGATGAAAAAAGTTCTTCCGAACCCTTTGATCTCATCTCTTCATTAGAAAAGTTTGTATGCATGCCTGAACCATTCCAATCACCTTTTTTTGGTTTAGGATGAATATTCACTCCTACTCCATATTCTTCAGCGATTTTATAAAGAAGGTATCTTGATACCCAAAGATCATCTGCCGCTTTGATACCTTTCCCGAAGCATTGGTACTCCCATTGACCAAGAGCAACTTCCGCATTTGTTCCGGTCAAGGTGATACCAGCATCTAGACATGCTTCAAGATGTGCTTCAGATACTTCTCTACCTGAGACATTATCTGCACCTACTCCACAATAGTAATCACCTTGCGGTCTAGGCTCACCTTCTTCCCAACCTAGAGGTGATCCATCCTTATTGGTAAAAAGTATTCTTGCTCAAAGCCAAACCACCAATCATCAGTCACAACTGCTTCAGCCGCTGCCCTTGTGTTTGAGGGATGAACGGTATGATCTGCAGCATGTACCTGACACATAACTAGGTAGTCAGAAAAAGTTGGATTATCGTACGTTTGAACTGGAAGAAGTAAACAGTCTGAACTGCTTCCCTCTGCTTGTTCTGTTGAAGATCCATCAAAGGACCATTCAGGAGCAGAATCTTCGGTTGTTGCCTTAATTTTACTCCTCATAGAAGGCTCAGGTTTAAAACCATCAAGCCAAATGTATTCATAAGTTTTAATATCACTCATAAAGTCTCCTTAAAATAAAATTTTTTGCATTTTTATCTGCAGGAGTAATGAAGTTAAACTCGATCGGGTTTAACGCCGCGTTCCTTCAGCTTTCGCTTACTTCCGTCTTCTTTCGAAGATGAACGATTTTAACCTTTTACCCTATAGGGCTCCTCAAATATAAGGAGTATGGTGCAAAGTCTAAATGCAATTTAAATTTAAAACTTTTTGTCTTTATAAGCAAGGAAATTTCAGTATTAGGAGTTTTTATGAGAAATGATCAAGAATATTTGGAATTTTTGATTCTAAATTTTCAAAACTATGATTGCCACCTTTATCAATTTCTATTTTTGAACCTTTAAAGTATTTTTCTGCAAACTCATAATTAAGGGTCTCATCTCCGGTTTGAAGTAAAACCAAATAATTTTCATGAGTTATTTTTTCAATAAATATTTCCTTGAGACTATTAACCCATTCGTCATCAACGATGTACTCTACACCAGTATTACCATTAATATTTTTACCCATATTATTCTTAAAAATTTTGTATGCCCAAACTGCAGGATTAATCATTGCAGCTTTCAAATTGTACTTTTCTGCAAGGTAAACAGAAAAATAACCCCCGAGTGAGCTTCCAATAAGACAAACCTCTCTGTTTTTTCTCTCCATTTCTATAATTTCTGTAAGTTGGCTTATTGCTTCTCTAGGATGGTGATGAAGAGTGAGAGAACATACCTCAAAATCTATATTCGATTTAAGCTCATCGGCAATAAGAACTGCCTTACGTGCTTTCTTATGCGAATTCCAGCCATGAATGTAAATAATTAGTTTTTTATTCTTCATAAAAATCTCCTGTTAAGATGGTATCAAGAACTTCCGTTAAAAATCTATTTTGTTGAGACTTTTCGTCTTCAGATTTAGGAATATTTTCACTTTGGAATGGAAATTTATTCGGATGAAAACCATTAAGAGATTTTACCTCAGCAAGTTCAACATCATGATAAATATTTATTTCAATATTGAAGACATTTAGAAAAGATGAATCAAGGTTTGAAAACTCAAGAACTGAATCTGTAGTATGTTTTGATAATTTTTTTAATAAAAATTTAGCTTTGAATCTACTTTTTTTTTCTTTTCTATTAAGTTCTACCTTAGTTTCAGAAAAATTTTTTAGAATTTTTTTTAATCTAAGATAATTTGCTGAACAAATTACAATATGATGATTTGTTTTCTCATATTCCTGCATTTTTATAAGGTAAATATTTTTTTGATTGCTCAAAATACTGGAAGATATTTTTAGATTCTTCATCACAGAACTTTCTTATTGCTTTACGAAATTCTGAATTTTTTATCCAATGGAATGAAGTATTTATTATTGGCTCAAAACCTCTTTTGAGCTTATGATGGCCCTGTATCCCAGGATCAAAATTTTGGTTTTTTTGATTAATAGCAAGTTCAATTCCCTGGTAGTAGCACATCTCAAAATGCAGATAATTAATTTCCTCTTTAGAACCCCAGTACCTACCATAAAGAGTGTCCTTATTATTAAAGAATAGAGCTGCTGCTATTCTGTAACCTCCTTTGTGAGCAAAAATAATCTGAGGCTTTAGATTGGATAATTTTAAGAAAAAGTTTTCATTTAAATATGGTTTTTGACCTCTCTTTACATATGTAAGAGCATAGAAAAGATAAAAATCATCCCAATCTTCCTTTTTAATATTTTTTACAATCTCAAACTCTATCCCTAGAGAATTAATATATTTTCTTTCTTTCTTAATATTCTTTCTGTGTCTAGAGGAGAGAGCCTCTAAAAAATCATCAAAATCACTATAAGATTGGTTTTTCCATACAAAATTGCAATCATTTCTTTCAATAAATTCTTGAGAGCTAAAGATATCTCTTTGTTCTTTCGCAACAAATAAAGCATGTAATGATGAGAAATCATTTTGCCTTGTATAATCAACAAGACTATTAAGAGCAGACATCCCATCTTTATTCGATTTAGAAAAAATTCTATTACCATCTACTGGTGTAAAAGGCACACTCATTACAAGTTTCGGATAATACCTTTGACCATACCTAAAATAAGCATTTGCCCAGGCATAATCGAATACAAATTCTCCATGACTATTTTCTTTCTCATAGAATGGAATAACTGCATCTGTTTCATGAACTAAATAATTTGGTGTCCAACCAGAATCTGCATCTAAGCAGTCTGACTCCTCTAGGGCACTTAAGAATTCAAATGAAAAAAATATGTCTTCCCTTTTTTGGTTTTGACTTATTGTCGTTTTGAGTTGCTTACAATTTTTTTTAATAGAGTAAGTCATGATGATTTTCTAAAAATATTAAAGTAGCAATAACAAGTCCTATATGGCTGTTAGATTGAAAGGCTTCAAAATGTTGACCAGATTTTGACAATTTAATTTGAAAATAAATTTGGTAAATAATGAAAAAAATACCTATCGATAAAATGCTCAAAGAGTTTTTAAAAGAAATAAAAAACATTATCGCCAAAAAGATTCCAAAGAAAACTTGTATAGCAATGTATCTATTTTGTCCGAAAAATATTGGAAGTGAGTTTATGGAAATTTTTTTATCATCCTCTATATCGTTCATTGCATAGAGACTATCATATGCAGTAATCCAACATACACATGCTAAATACATCAACAGAATATCAAAAGAAATATTTTGCTCGACTATGGCATATGAAATAGGCAAAGATAAACCGAAAGTTAACCCCAAAAATAGCTGCGGTATTGGCAGAAATCTTTTTGTAAGTGGATAGACAATTATTAATGGTGCGGCCACAAGTAGAACAAATAAGATCACAAATAAGTTTGTTAAATAGAGAATAAATAGACACATCATTCCTAAAAAAATAATACAAATTAAGGCTTCAACTTTAGATAATGTTTTATTTGCAAGTGGTCTATTCTTTGTTCTTTTGACCTGGCTATCAAAACCAATGTCAAAATAATCATTTATTGCACAACCTAGAGATCTTGTTAGAAATGCTCCTACCAAAACTATAGCAAAGTGCTTAATTTCAAAATTTTCACTCATAAAGAGCCCCCACATTCCAGGCCACAACAATAACCAAAAACCAATTGGATTATAGAATCTTATGAGATTCAAATATGCATTAAATTTATTCATGAAATAAAAAAACTTCTACTACAAAAAAACTTTCTCCATCTAAATCATAAATACATTTTCTACCTAAGTATTTATTATTTCCTAAAGAATATTTTGCAACATAAGTTTCTTTTTTTGATATCAAAGGGTTATTAAAAAGATATTTTCCTAAGGGTTCATTAGCTAGCCGCTTAAATTTAGGAAATTTTTTATAAACTTTTGAACTAAAAAAAGATTCGGCATAAACAATATCTTTTTGTGCTTTGAGAAAAACTTTTCTTAAGTTCCCCTTTACCCGTTCAAAGCCTAATTCTTTATCTGAATATTCAGTTTCTTCCTCATTAAGAACTTCTAAATTAATTGTTCCATACTTATTTTCTAGTCGATTAATTAGTGATTTATCTTCACTAATCCATCCATTCATTTGTTTGAAATCAACATTCTCTTTTTCATCGAAAAGCTCCCAGTTTGTTTCAATTAAAGGTGTCATAAATATGTGAGGATTGATTATAATACCATCCTTAGAAAAGAGATATTTATGGAATTTAAAAAATGGGAATGCATTGTCTGCGGTTGGGTGTATGATGAAGAAAAAGGGCATCCAGAGGATGGACTGGAACCTGGCACTAGATGGGAAGATGTACCGGAAGACTGGGTTTGCCCGGAATGTGGAGTAGGTAAAGAAGATTTTGATATGGTAGAAATATGAAAACATTAGATGCACCAAAAAATTTAACAAGAAATGTCTTATTGGGAATGACACTCGGGGTAATAATTGCTTCCATATTTTTCTATTTCCAAGCACAAATACCAGTTGATGTATTTCTAGCTGTTGAAAAATATATTTTTAATCTTGGAGGACAGGTATTTAAGAATCTTCTTTTATTGATTGTAGTTCCTTTAGTATTTTTCTCATTGGTCTCAGGTATATCCTCTCTTTCAAATATGGTTAAGCTTGGCTCTATAGCAACTAAAACAATTGGTTTATATCTACTGACTACAGGATTAGCTGTTTCTTTAGCTTTATTTTTTGGTTGGGTATTTAATTTATCTGGGTACGAGGGTGAAGTTGAATCTTATGAACCTGTGCAGGGAAGTGCAGATCTTTATCAAACTGTACTAAGAATATTTCCAAGTAATATTTTTGGAGCTTTTGTAGAGAATAATATGTTAGGTATTGTTTTCATAAGTATTTTATTTGGTATTGCATTAAATCTCACAGATGATTTGACTTCAGGGCTTTCAAAAGCTTTTGAAAAAATGAATATTGTCTTTTTAAAAATTGTTTTACTGATCATGAATTTTGCACCTTTTGGAGTATTTTGCTTAATCGGAAGTTATGTAATGGCAAAAGGACTAAATGTTTTTGGAGACCTTGCTCAATATGTTTTAATTTTAATGTTTGTCTTATTTTTTCATTTATTTTTTACCTATTCGTTAATACTTAAAATTTTTGCAAATTTAAATCCAATTATTTTCTTTAGAAAAATGAGAAACGTAGCTTTATTCGCTTTTTCAACATCATCAAGTGCTGCAACAATTCCAGTAACTTTGAAAACCGTATCAGATGATCTAGGTGTAAAAAAAGATGTTGCCTCCTTTGTTGTCCCTGTTGGCGCTACCATAAATATGGATGGAACAGCAATAATGCAGGGGCTAGCTACAATGTTTATTGCGAGCACAGTCGGAGTAGACCTCTCTCTTGTTCAGTATGGTCAAATAGTTTTACTTGCAATGGTAACTTCAATTGGAACTGCGGCAGTACCATCGGCAGGGACAGTGACTCTCGCTCTTATCTTAGGATCAGTAGGATTGCCTTTAGATGCAATTGGTTTAATTTTAGCTGTAGACAGAATTTTAGATATGATCCGAACCTCAGTAAATGTTTGCGGAGATGCCGCAGTCTCATGTATAGTAGCTAAATCTGAAAGTGAATTAGAAGAAAAAACATTTAACAAGTTGGGATAATGATGGAGACTTTAATAATTGGACCAATGGACCCTTGGGGACCATTTGCAACAGGCTTTATAGGGCTAATATTCGCATTTATTTTATATGGATTAATAATGAAATTTCCGGCTGGTAAACAATCAGTCGTAAAAATTGGAGATCAAATACATCTAGGAGCTAAAGTATTCATGATAACTGAATACAAAATCCTTGCTCCAGTAGTTCTAGCCTTAGTTTTAGCTTGCGGACTTTCACCACTAGGCTGGTACACAGCCTTAGCGATCGCAGTTGGCGCACTTTCATCTGCAATTGCAGGATTCATAGGAATGTACTCAGCAACAAAAGCTAATGTAAGAACAGCTACAGCTGCAGAAAATCATGGTCAAGAACAAGCTTTATCAATATCTTTTTTTGGTGGTTCAATCATGGGACTGTGTGTTGCATCAATGGGGTTAGTTGGCTTAGGTGGATTGTTTTTCTACTTCTCTGGAGCAATAGATGATCTCGATAAAATTGCAAAAGCCCTAGAAGGTTTTGGTGTTGGTGCTTCAGCAGTAGCTTTATTTTCAAGAGTTGGTGGAGGAATTTACACAAAAAGTGCAGATGTTGGTGCTGACCTTGTAGGAAAAATTGAGGCTGGAATACCTGAAGATGATCCAAGAAATCCAGGTGTTATCGCAGATAATGTTGGCGATAATGTTGGCGATATTGCTGGAATGGGTTCAGATATTTTTGAATCTTATTGCGGTGCAATGATTGCATCAATCGCAATTGCAGCAACAATGTTAGATCCAAATTTGATGTTTTTACCTTTATGGCTTGCAGCTTCTGGGTTATTTTGTTCTTTGATTGGTATAGGTATTGTAAGAACACAAGTGTCTAGATCACCTGCAGTTGCACTTAGATGGGGAACGTTTTTGTCACCAGTAATTTTCCTTATATTTGCTGGTGTAAGTATTTACTACTCTCCTATAGAAATGAAATATTTCTATTCTGTGCTTACTGGAGCGGTTGGTGGAATTTTAATTGGACTCATTACTGAATACTACACAGGGGGGGATACAGAAAATTCTCCAGTTGGCAAAATAGCAAAATCTGGTGAAACTGGGCCTGCAACTGTAATGATTACTGGTTTAAGTGTAGGGATGCAATCAGTAGTTCTGCCTTTATTTGTAATTGCAGGTATAGTTGGATTATCTACATATTTCTCAGGTTTATACGGCGTAGGCATTGCAGCAGTTGGAATGTTGTCAACAGTAGGAATTACGATGGCAATAGATGCATATGGGCCTGTTGCAGATAATGCTGGCGGTATTGCAGAAATGAGCGGTATGAAAAGTGAAGTTAGAGAAATAACAGATTCATTAGATGAACTTGGAAATACTACAGCAGCAATAGGAAAGGGGTTTGCAATTGGAGCAGCAGCTCTTGCAGCATTAGCGATTATTGCAGCTTACATGTTAGCTGCTGATGTAGAGCAGCTTTCATTAGATGATCCAAAAGTTTTAATGGGCATGTTTATTGGAGGCTCAATTCCATTCTTGGTTTCATCAATTACTATGACAGCAGTTGGGGATGCAGCATTTGAAATGATTGAAGAAATTAGAAGACAATTTAGAGAAATTCCAGGCTTACTGGAGGGAAAAGCCGAACCAGATAATGCAAAGTGTGTAGATATAGCAACTAAAGCTGCTTTAAATAAAATGTTATTGCCTGGAGCAATTGCAATACTGTCACCAGTAATTGTAGGTTTTGTTTTAGGACCAATTCATCTTGGCGGCATGTTAGCTGGAGCATTACTAGGATGTGTTTTAATGGCTCTGATGATGGCTAATGCTGGAGGCGCTTGGGATAATGCTAAGAAATTTGTTGAGAAGGGTAACTTTGGTGGAAAGGGTACTGATACACATTCAGCAACCGTTGTAGGTGATACTGTCGGTGATCCTTTTAAAGACACTTCAGGACCTTCAATGAATATATTAATTAATGTTATGGCTATTGTTAGCCTAGTGATAGCTCCATTACTTTAATGACAAGTATTTTTATTCTTGGTGCAGTTGTATTTCTATTTGCTTTCACTTTTTTTAAAATAGCTGCATTTAAAAAAGTAAATCCTGAGCAGAGTTGGAAAAAATTGTTTGCAGTAACTCTTATAGATTATTTAATTTTAATTTTTGGAACACTTGGGACAGGAATTTTATTTAATACCATTTATTCAATTGCTCATAACTAAACATCAGATAACTCAAGATGGGCTGGGAACCACCTCTCAATAATTTTTCTTTGGGATTCAACTGGTAGTTTTATAATATCTTTTGCATATTTATCTGCTTCATTCTGCAATTCTTTATTAGATAAAAGATCGTAAAAAGTAAAACTAGGTAGCCCAGTTTGTGAAAGTCCCAATATATCACCAGGGCCACGTAATTTTAAATCTGACTCTGCGATTGAAAATCCATCTGAAGTTTCAGTAATAATTCTTAATCTTTCCTTTGATATTTCCGAAAGAGTTTCACTATGCATTAATATACAGAAACTCTCTTTTGTTCCTCTTCCTACTCTTCCTCTTAATTGATGCAATTGTGAAAGACCAAATCTTTCTGCATTTTCAATTACCATTATGTTTGCATCAGGTACATCTATTCCAACTTCTATTACAGTAGTAGCAAGAAGAATTTTAGTTTTACATTCTTTAAAGTTTTTTATAATTGCTTTCTTCTCATCATCCTTCATTTTTCCATGAATAATTTCATAATCATTTTTCGAAAATTCTTTTTTTAAAATTTTTTCTAGTTCCTCTATGCCTGTTAGCTCATTTTCACTCTCTTCAATTAAAGGGCAAACCCAGTAAACCTGTGAATCGTTCGCAATAGCATTTTGAATTCTTTTAATTAGTGCATCTCTTTTTGAATTTGTAAGGGTTGAAGTCGTAACCGGAATTCTGTTAGGTGGAAGTGATTTGATTGTAGAGATATCTAAACCTGATAAAACACCCATTGCCATAGTTCTTGGTATTGGCGTTGCCGAAAGAAGGAGTTGATGGGGATAATCATTTGCTTTTTCTTTAAGTTTTAGTCTCTGATTTACACCAAATCTATGTTGCTCATCATATATAACAAGCGATAAATTTTGATAAATTAACTCATCCTGAAATACTGCATGTGTGCCTATTATTATTTTTACTATTCCATCACTTATTTTTTGATAAATCTCCCTTTTTTCTTTAACTGGAAGTTTTGAAGTAAGTAAAACTATATTTTCATTATTCCCATACCATTCACAGAAACTCTCATAATGTTGGTTTGCAAGAATAGTGGTAGGAGCAAGAATAACTACCTGTTTTTGGTCCTCTACTACATGCGCAGCAATAAGTGCTGCAACAATTGTTTTACCAGACCCTACATCTCCCTGAAGAAGTCTTAACATCGGTGATCCTGATGCCATATCTTCAGCAATTTCTTGATAGCTCTTTTTTTGATCTGTTGTTAATGAGAAAGGTAAATTTTCTTCAATATTTGTTGCTAGTGTGTTGTTTTTAAATTTTTCAGCAGGCCTATTCTGATTCTGCTCTTTTATTGACAGATAACTTATTTTATTTGCAATGATTTCTTCTAAACCAATTCTCAATCTTGCTTCTGATTCTCCTCCTATTAAATAGTCATTTATCGGATTTTTATGATCTGGTTGATGGATTCCTACAACTGCATCATTTAGGGATTGAAAATTTGGATGGTTAATATAATCATCTATCTCAATTTTCTTATCTCTTAAAAGTTCACATGTTTGAGATATTATTTTCCTTATTTTTTGCTGTGTTATTCCTTTCGTTAAACGATATTTTGGAAGTATCTTTGGAATAAAATCTTCATTATTTAAAATCTCATAATCAGGATGAATTGTTTCTAAACCATATCTCCCTAATCTACTTTTTCCAGCAACTTGGATGTTTGCTCCTTCTTTAAATATATTTCTTAAACTTGGGAAATAATAAAAAAATCTTAAAAAGATATGTCCACTGTTATCTTTGACTTTTACCAACAACATCTTTCTGGGAACGAAAGTTTGTGAAACCTTTTCTATTTCACCTCTTATTACAAAGTCATTTTCAGGGGTTAAGTCAGCTATTTGTTCCAGCTTAGTTCTATCTAAATAATCAATTGGAAAGTGAAATAGCAAGTCTTCGAGGTTTCTAATACCAAGTTTTATTAAAGAATTTGAAAGTTTTTCACCAACCCCTTTTAATGAAGATATAGGTAAAGAAGTTGCATTTATTTTATTTCCTTCCGACATTTGCTACTTATTATTATGTTTATATTTATATAATAGTGGAGAAAATTTTAATTATTTAAAATGTTTGATATATGAAAAGCATGACAGGCTTTAGTGTTGAAACACTTACTAAAGATAAAATTGAATATAAATGTATTCTAAAATCACTTAATAGTAGGTTTTTAGAGGTTTCAATTAAACTCCCAGCAGAGCTAAAAGAAAATGAGGGTTGGGTACGAGAAAAAATAAATAGTAAGTTTTCTAGGGGAAAGATTGAGATTGAACTTATCAGTTCAAATAAACAGACAGAGAACCTATCTTTAGATAAAAGTTTTATTAAGCTCATAAAGAAAAGTGAATTAGATTTGAAATCGAAAGGTGTTAATGTTGGCCCTTCTTCTTTAGCCCAATTAATAAAAATTCAAGATTTTTCCTCGAGACAAATTTCTGAAAGCCCATCTGGGTTAAAAGATCTTGTTTCAAAAGCAATTTTTAATTTAAAAGTTACAAGAGACAAAGAAGGAAAAAATATTAAAAAAGATTTAGTAAAGCTTATCGGAGAGATGGAGAAGATTATTAAAAGGGTAAAGAAATTAGAAAAAGTAAATTCAAAACAAATCTTTAAAAAATTTAAACAATACAGAAAAGAGTTAAATGCAGAGGGGAAAGAGATTAATTTTTCAGAGGTTTTTTCAAATATTAATAAATCGGATATTAATGAGGAAGTTGTAAGGTTTGTTTCACATTTAGATTTAGTTAAAGAATTAATTCATTTGAAACAACCAATCGGTAAAAAATTAGATTTCTACACTCAAGAGTTATTGAGAGAGGCTAACACTATGTCATCAAAAGCATTAATTGCCGATATTAAAAACGAGTCTGTTGAGCTAAAAAGTTATATTGAAAGAGTTAAAGAGCACGCACAAAATGTTGAGTGATAAGCAAGATCAGCTCTTCATAATTACTGCTCCATCAGGAGCTGGAAAAACTAGTTTAATTAAAAACATTTTAAGCCATGCAGAAAGTAATGGATATAAAGTTCATTTAACACTCTCACATACAACCAGAACACCAAGGGAAGGAGAAATAGATGGTGTTGATTATTGTTTTATTGATGAGAATACATTTAAAGAAAACATAAATAATGAGATATACGTTGAATATGCAATGGTTCATGGAAATTTATATGGCACACCAAAAGACTCAATTGATTCTTTTTTAGAAGATGATTTTATTGTGATAATGGAAATAGATTGGCAAGGAGCTTTAAATATTTTAAAAGCATATCCAAAGGCTGAAAGTGTTTTTATATCACCTCCATCTATAGAGGATTTAAGACAGAGACTTCTTGATAGAGGATTAGATTCGGAAGACGTAATAAATCAAAGAGTCAGTGGAGCTGAAAAAGAAATTTTGCAAAAAACAAACTTCAAACATGAAATTATTAACTTTTCACTTGACACAGCTACTAAAAAGCTTATTAATATCATCTTCAGAGAAAACCATGGCTAGAGTTACAGTAGAAGATTGTTTAAAACAAGTTGAAAGTAGATTCGAACTTGTTCTCAAAGCTGCGCAAAGGGCGCGAGATCTTATTTCAACAAGTTCTGAACCTTTGGTAGATCCTGAAGAAGATAAACCTACTATCATTGCATTAAGAGAGATTGAAGAGGGGTTGCTAGATGAGGAGAATATTTCTTCTGAAGACGTTAGTGACACTGAAGCTGAAATTCTTGATAATGAAAATGATGAGTAGGAGTTTTATTTGCTTGAGTCTTTAAATATCTTTAAAAAACCTAAAACCTCAAAGCTTAGCTATGAGTTAGACGACTTATCCAAAAAATATCTAGCAACAAGCGCAAGAAAAAATATACAAAAGGCAGTTGATTTTGCTGATAAGGCCCATGACGGCCAATTCAGAAAAAGTGGAGAGCCATTCCTCATACACCCTATAAATGTAGGAATAATTCTAGCAGGGTTAAAAATGGATGGGGATACGATTGTTGCAGGCCTTCTTCATGATGTTGTAGAAGACTGCGAAATATCTCTTAAAGAAGTAAAAAAATTATTTGGCAAAAATGTAAGCAATTTAGTGAATGGAGTTACAAAGCTCCTTCAGTTAGATGAAAAATTAATTGATCAAGGACAGGCAGAATATTTTCAAAAAATGGCTTTAGCTACAGCAGAAGATGTAAGAGTAGTAATAATCAAATTGGCAGATAGATTACATAACTTAAAAACAATCGAGCACTTACCTAGAGATAAACAAATAAAAAAATCCAAAGAGACTTTAGAACTTTACGCACCACTAGCTCATCAGATTGGAATGCACAAAATGGCTACAGATCTTGAAGATATATCTTTTAAAACCTTACATCCAATTAGGTATCAGCTAATAAAAGATGCGCTGAAGAAAAGTGATCTAAGTAGAAAAAGTATGATTTCAAAAGTCAAGAAAGTTCTAAAGACAAAATTTCGTGAAAATAATATAGTTGTCAAAATTACAGGAAGAGAAAAAAGAATTTTTAGTATTTATCAAAAAATGAAAGCTAAAAAGACATCTTTTTCAGATATTTATGATGTTTTTGCTTTTAGAGTCGTTGTGAAAAATGCTGGAGATTGTTACAGATCATTAGGCCTTATACATAGTATTTTTACTCCACTAGTTGGGAAATTCAAAGATTATGTTGCGGTGCCAAAAGCTAATGGATATCAAGCATTACATACTGTAGTGATGACTTTCGATGGTGTTCCTATGGAAGTTCAAATTCAAAGTTCAGCAATGGAAACTTTCGCAAACTATGGAATAGCTTCACATGGGCTCTATAAAACTAATGTTAGTGATGATTTGATACAGGCAAAATCTAGACAGTTAGTTCAAAGATTAACAGAAATGTCTAAGAGTAGTTCTTCATCTCAAGAATTTTTACAAAACCTAAAAACTGATCTAAAAGGGAAAGAGGTTTATGTCTTCTCTCCAAATGGGAGAATCTTTTCCCTAAATCAGGGCGCAACTCCAATCGATTTTGCCTATGCTATACACAACGAGCTAGGAAATTACTGTTTATCATGTGAAATAGATAAAAAACTATCACCTGTTACAACAATCCTTGAAAGTGGACAAACAATTGAGATCATCAAAGGCAAGAAGAAGACGGTTAATCCTGATTGGCTTAACTATGTAGTTACTCCAAAAGCAATTCATTCGATAAAAAGACAGTTAAAAAATATGCGGCTAGCTGATCTAAGAGTTCTTGGGAAAGATTTGCTAGAAAATTCATTGGAAGACGCTGGGATAGAACTAAAAGAATACCCTGATGAAAATCTAAAAGGAGTTTTTAAGCTCTTAGGAGTAAGAAACCTTAACCAACTCTTGGTTGATATTGGTTCAGGAAAAAGAACAAGTAATATTGTTTTGCAAAGTTTTGCAGAGGGTTTGAGAGGATTTAAAAGGCAAGCAGAAATTACATCAAAAATAAAAATAGGTTCCGCAAAAAAATACGGCGCTATAAGCTTCCCAGAATGTTGCTATCCAGTCTCAGGAGACCCATGCCTGGCCGTACATAATGAATTAGGAATATCTGTTCATCGAAACGGATGCAAAAATTTAAAATTTCTTATTAACAAACAAGGAAGCTGTTCAGATGTTATTTGGGAACAAGATCCTGATGCAGAATTTACATCAACACTCAAACTTACTCTCAAAAACGAGCCAGGAGTACTTGCAGAGATTTCAAAAATTATTTCACAGAACGATTCAAATATTCAAGGTGTTGCTACACAACAATTAGATGAGAACTTTATTGAACTTAACATAAAATATACAGTAAAAAATACTAAACATCTCAGCAAAATTACAAACCTATTGAGAAAAAACAAAACTGTTACTGAAGTAAAGAGAAGAATGGCATGAATAAATTAACAACAGTTGAAAAGCTTGATAAAAAACAAATTGAGGGTTTTTTTTCTGAGGCTTTAAATATTGAAAAAACTTGGCCTAATTTAAAAAAAGTTGGAGAAAACAAAACAATTTGTCTCTTTTTTTGGGAGCCTAGTACCAGAACAAAACTTTCCTTTGAACATGCAGCTAAAGCTTTAGGTTTTAATGTTTTAGATTTTTCACCATCCCTTTCATCAGTTCAAAAAGGGGAGTCATTAGAAGATACATTAAATACATTAATATCATTAAAGATTGATGGGCTTGTGATGAGACACCCAGAAAATAAAATATCGGAACAAATAGCAAAATTATTACCAAAAGAAGTTCTTTTTATAAATGCCGGAGATGGTAATCATGCGCATCCAACACAGGGGCTTCTTGATGCATTTACAATTTCAAAATTAAAGAATATATCTGATGCAAAAGTAGCAATTATAGGAGATGTTAAACATTCCAGAGTAATTCCGTCTCTTTTTTCAGGACTTAAAAAAATGGACTGCACACAAATAGAATTTTTCGGTCCAAAAGAATTAATACCATCAAATTTTACACCTCAGAAAAATGATATTACTGAAAATTGTCTTGAGGGCTTTGACTTTCTATATGTGCTTAGAATTCAAAATGAAAGATTTCTCGAAGACGAAAATTTAGACTTACAAAATTACATAAAAAATTATCAAGTTAATGATAAATTTCTTGAATTTACCAATTTCGATGGAAAGATTATGCATCCTGGCCCTGTAAATCTTGATTATGAAATAACAAAATCAGTTTCTAATTCAAATAATTCTATTATTTTGGATCAAGTTGAAAATGGTCTTTATCTTAGAGCAGGAATTTTATCTCTTTTGATTGATTAGTCTCTCAGTTGTATCAACAATAGCTATTGTTGTTTGATCAAACTCTAAATTTACATAGTTGTCGTAAATAAGTTCGTCAAGATTTGTTGTCTTTAATGTTTCAGGAATAAGATGAACATAAAAGGTGTTTTTTGAAACCTTTCCTATTGTTATGCTGGCACCGTTAACAGAAATGTAACCTTTTTCAGTTAAATACTTTATCCATTTTTCTTCGATTTCAACAAGAATATTTTTAGATTCCCCAATTAACTCTACTTCAACTATCCTGCCTTTGGTATGAATATGTCCTGAAACAAAATGTCCGCCAACAGTATCACCGAATTTAAGAGATTTCTCTAAATTTACTTTTGTGCCTTGCTTATAACTTCCTAAAGTGGTCCTATTTATTGTTTCTTCAACTGCTTCAAATTCACAGTATTCTTTATTTTTTTTAACCAAAGACAGGCAAACCCCATCAACTGACACACTTTGCCCTATAGCAATATCTTCAGGATAGTTGCCATGTGTTTCAATTCTTATTGTTTTAATGTGGTTTTTATCCTTAATCGATTCAATCTTTCCTACAGTTTGAACTATTCCACTAAACATCATTACCTCTATAGTTCTCTCTGTATTCTTTCATTTTTTTTGCATTTTCTTTACTAATCAATTCATCTGCTTCCAATAAGTCGTCCAAAGATATAATCTGGAAAATATTTATTCCTTTAAGCTCCAATTCGCCTGAGGCTGTGTTATCTGTATTCAGTCCTTTTTCAAGTCTATTAAGGGTTACCAAAGCACCTACTATCTCCACATCATAGAAGGAAAGAAAATTTACACTCTCACTTATTGCTAGTCCTGATGATAGGACATCATCAATAATTAAAACCTTGCCTTTTGGTTTTGCTCCAATGAGCATTCCACCCTCTCCATAATCCTTAATCTCCTTTCTATTGAAACAAACTGGCATTCTTTTTTTCTCACTCATTTTATTTGCTAGTAGAGTAGCTAAAAAAATACCCTTATATGCAGGTCCAAAAATCATGTCAAATTTAAGACCATCTTCTTTAACCTTTGCCTTTAAACAATCAGCTAATATTGATAATTCTCCGTATTCAATTAATGATGCTGCATTAAAAAAGTATGGACTTTGTCTTCCAGATTTGAGCGTAAAATCCCCGAATTTCAATGCTTTTGCTTTTAATGATAGTTCGATGAATTTCTTCTGATATTTTTTCACTTATCCTCTATGATCTCTCTTTGAAGGGAAATAAGATCTTTTATCCCATTTTCCGCTAAATTTATCAAAGTACTAAATTCTTCTTTAGAGAATGGTTTTTCTTCAGCAGTTCCTTGAACTTCGATTAAATCAAGATTTTCATTCATGACAATATTAATATCTGAATCTGCACTACTATCTTCCTCATAGTTCAAATCTAGAAGACAGGTTTTATTATTTACTCCAACACTTACTGCTGCAACTAAATTATTTATTGCATCTTCCATATTTATTTTTTTAAGAGCAAGACATAATGCAACGGTGCCACCAGTTATAGAAGCTGTTCTAGTTCCACCATCTGCCTGAATAACATCACAATCTACAGTTATTGTGTAGCCTGTAAGTTTTTTTAAATCTACTACTTGCCTCAGAGATCTGCCTATTAGTCTTTGTATTTCAAGAGTCCTTCCAGACTGCTTGCCTCTCTGTGCTTCTCTGTTCATTCTTTCATTAGTTGATCTTGGTAACATCCCGTATTCAGCAGTAACCCATCCTGTTTTCACATCTGTCATCCATCTAGGAATTGCCTTTTCTATAGTTGCATTACAGATCACATGTGTATTTCCAAATTTAGTCAGAGCAGAACCTTCTGCATGAATATTAAATGTAGGAGTTATGCTTATTTCTCTGAGTTGATCAAAGTTACGTTTATCAGTTCTTTGCATAGGTGTAATAGTTGTTTACTATTATACATCTAAGGAAAAAGTCATGATAAAAAAATTAATTGTACTGCTTACATTAGCTGTTTTATATGGATGTGGTTCCGATGCTCCATCAATTTTTAAATCTGAGATTGAGGGCTCAGCAAAAAATTTTGAAGATGATATTCATGGAACCTATGCTTCCACGTATACCCCCCTTAAATCTGAAAATGTAGTAATTAGAAATGCGACCATTTTTGATGGTAACGGGAACAAATTTCTTGATTTTGATGTGCATTTTTCTGATGGAAAAATTAAAAATCTTGGAGTTGATTTGGAGGTACATCTAAGGAAAAAGTCATGATAAAAAAATTAATTGTACTGCTTACATTAGCTGTTTTATATGGATGTGGTTCCGATGCTCCATCAATTTTTAAATCTGAGATTGAGGGCTCAGCAAAAAATTTTGAAGATGATATTCATGGAACCTATGCTTCCACGTATACCCCCCTTAAATCTGAAAATGTAGTAATTAGAAATGCGACCATTTTTGATGGTAACGGGAACAAATTTCTTGATTTTGATGTGCATTTTTCTGATGGAAAAATTAAAAATCTTGGAGTTGATTTGGAGGTAGAGGGTGCGAGAGAGATTGATGCAACTGGAAAATATGTAACTCCAGGAATAGTTGATAACCATTCGCATATGGGAGTCTATCCTGCTCCAGGTGTAAGAACTAGTAGTGATGGTAATGAAGCAACAAATCCAGTAACAGCTGAAGTTTGGGCAGAGCATAGTGTTTGGTCTCAAGATCCACAATATAAACTTGCTTTAGCTGGAGGAGTAACTACTTTCCATGTTTTGCCTGGCTCAGCAAATTTATTTGGTGGAAGAGGGGTTACCCTTAAAAATGTTTCCGCAAATACTGTTCCTGATATGAAATTTCCTGATGCACCTCATTCACTTAAAATGGCATGTGGAGAAAACCCCAAAAGAGTTTATAGATCAAGAGGACCATCAACAAGAATGGGAAATGTTGCTGGTTATAGAAAAGCATGGATAGGAGCAGAAAATCATAAAAAACGTTTAGAAAGAGATCCAGAATACAGAGATATAAAAAACGAGACTCTAGTAGGTGTGTTAGATGGGAAAATTCTTGTTCATAATCACTGTTATAGAGCTGACGAAATGGCTACTATGATCAATATATCTCAAGAGTTTGGATACAAAGTTTCAACATTTCACCATGGTGTAGAAGCCTATAAAATTGCTGATCTCCTTGCCGATGAGGGAATATGTGCAGCTCTTTGGGCAGATTGGTGGGGGTTTAAACATGAAGCATATGATATGACTATCGCCAACATTGCAATAGTTGATCAGGCTCGAGGTGGTGCGGGTTGTGCAATAGTGCACTCAGATAGTGCAAGCGGAATACAAAGACTTAATCAGGAAGCAGCTAAAGCATTAGCAGCAGGAAGAAGAGCAGGATTTGAAATTTCAGAAGCTAGAGCAATGACTTGGCTCACAAAAAATCCTGCGAAATCACTTGGAATATTAGATAAGACAGGAACTTTGGATTTAGGAAAAGATGCTGATTTAGTAATTTGGAGCGGTAATCCATTTAGCGTTTACACAAAAGCTGAACAAGTATATATCGATGGAGCTCTAACATTCGATAAAGCATCTAATTTCATGCCGCATACAGATTTTGATATTGGTATAAAAGAGTGGGAGGAAAAATAATGAGATTAATAAGATTTTTAATTTTATTTCCGTTTTTTCTTTTTCCTCATGCTGATGATATGTATTTATTAAAAGGAGGAAATGTATTTCTTCCAAACGTAGGGTTTGTAAAAAAAGATATCTTAGTTGATGAGGGTTTAATAATTTCCATTGAGGATGAAATCGATTCAAGCGTTTCAGAAAATGTAATAAATTCTGACGGTAAATACATTACACCTGGATTAATTGTTTTTTCTGCATTAGGTTTAATTGAAATTGGAGCTTTACCAGAAACTATTGATATACGTTCTGAAACATATAATGCTGGGTTTGATCCAAGCGATGCTTTCAATCCCTTTTCACAAGCAATTAGACTAAATAGATCAAAAGGTGTCACGTCAACTGTAAATATACCAAGCGCTTCTGGATACTTTGCTGGATTGTTGTCATATACAAAAATAAACAATGGCCTCAAACAAAAAAAACAAGGACCTCTTGGGTTGCTTACAAGTTATGGCCAGTCATACGACGATTCTAGAGCTGCAAATTTAATGTTTATAGAAGATTTATTTTCCTATGTAAGAAATGGATATGACTCTACGAAAGCAGATCAAATCCAATTTTTTTATGGGACTGATAACGAATATAGATTTACAAAAAGAGATTTAGAAGCAATTCAGAAAGTTATTAATAAAGAGATGCCATTGGTTGTACGAGTTAACAAAGCTACAGATATTTTAAAAGTTTTGGAAATGGCAAAATCAGAAAATATAAATCTTGTCTTATGGGAAGCAAATGAGGGACATATGGTAGCTGAAGAAATTTCGAAAGCAGAAGTTCCTGTAATTATGGATCCTTTAAATAACATACCAGGGTCATTTGATTCATTAAATGCTACTTATGAAAATGTTTCACGTCTTCATAGTGCCGGAGTTAAATTGGCCTTTTATTATGATCAATCATCAGGTGCTCATAATGCATATTTAGCTACACAATCAGCAGGCAATGCAGTTGCATTAGGAGTTAGTTATAATGAGGCGCTTGCATCAGTAACATCAAACCCTGCAGAAATTTTTGATATTAAAAATGTTGGAGTTATAGCAATTGGTTATGATGCTGATTTGGCTATTTGGGATAATGATCCACTAGAACTTATGACACAAGTGGAAACAGTTTTTATAGACGGTTCAAAACAAGATTTATCTAATAGGTATGATGAATTGACTGAGAGATATACAAAAGAAGAGGAATTACCTAATTCTTATAGATCAAGATAAAAACTCTTTGGCATAATTGCTGGCTTGGGACATGTCAGCATTAGGATGCAAGCTTTTTAGTTCTTTCATTAAGATGCCCATTCCTTGCATACCTTCAAGACCCTTTTCAGCAATAATTTCTTTAATGATTGCCTGAAGTTCCTCACCTTGAACTGCCACAGGTAAATATTCATCGATTATTTTTAATTCATCAGACTCAATTTTTTCAAGGTCTGGTCTACCTCCTTTTGAATATTGTTCTATTGAATCTTTTCTTTGCTTCGACATTTTCTTAAGAATAGAGATTACATCTTCGTCTTTCACTTCAGATCTGTTATCTACCTCAAATCTTTTAATTTCAGAAGTTATGAGTCTAAGCGTGTCGCGGACAAAAACGTTTTTTGCCAACATTGCTTCTTTTAATTTTGAATTGATTTTATCTTTTAAAGATTCCAAGTTATTTAAGCTTAGAGAAGGAGTCTTTCATAACTCTTTTATAGTTTCTTTTTAGAGCCGCAGCAGCTTTTCTTTTTCTCTCTTCTGTTGGCTTTTCATAGAATTCTCTTTTTCTTATTTCATTAACGACACCTGCTCTTTCGCAAGCTCTTCTGAATTTTCTTAAACCAACATCAAATGATTCAGTTTCTTTAATTTTTATACTTGGCATAATGTAGAGAGTATTTTAAGGGTTATTTGATGAGAATCAACAATGAATATATTAGGCATTGAAACATCGTGTGATGAAACTGCACTTGCTATTTACTCAGAGGAAAATGGACTTGTAGCTAATTCTGTACACTCACAAGTAGATCTATTTAAAGAATATGGGGGTGTTGTGCCTGAAATTGCTGCTAGAGACCATAGTTTAAAGATAATTCCACTTTTAGAAAATCTCTTAAATGAGTCTGGTGAAAAGCTGAAAAATATAAATTTCATTTCATATACCGCTGGGCCAGGGTTAATTGGATCACTTCTAATTGGTGATACTGTAGCAAAGACATTGTCGAAGTTATTAGATGTCGGTCTAATTCCTATAAACCATCTGGAGGGACATATACTTGCTCCATGTATGGAATATAGTGAACTGAAACCACCATATATCTGTCTTTTAGTTTCAGGAGGACATACACAAATTATTGTCTGTGAAAGTTTTGGGACATATAAGGTTATTGGTGAAACAATTGATGATGCATGTGGAGAAGCATTTGATAAAGTAGGTAAATTGCTTGGTTTAGAGTATCCAGGCGGTCCAAAAGTTTCAAAACTTGCTGAAAACGGTGATTCAAAAAGATTTAACTTTCCAAGAGCATTAAAATCTGAAGATAATCTGGATTTTAGCTTTAGTGGTTTAAAAACCTCAGTCTTATATCAACTAGAAGAATTACAAGTTAGTGATTATCCTGATGTAGCCGCATCATTTCAAGAAGCAGTTATAGATATTTTAGCTTTTAAACTTTTTAAAGCATCGAAGAAAACAGGAATAAAAAAAATTATTTGCTCTGGGGGTGTTGCTGCAAACAAAAACCTTAGGCAAGTTTTAAAACAAATTGCAGATGAGGAGGGTATTGAAGTTTTTTATCCAAAATTCGAATATTGCACCGATAACGCAGCAATGATTGCATATGCAGGTTTTATTAGAAAGAAATATAATCTATTAATTGAAAAGAATATTTTTCCTAGGCCAAGATGGGCAGTGGAGGAAATTTAATAACCATGGATAAAATTTACGTAAAAGACTTAGAAGTAATGGGCACAATTGGAATTTTTGATTGGGAAAAAAAAATCAAACAAAAAATTAGCATCTCCTATGAAATAAACCAAGATAACTCAGCTGCTGCTAAAAAAGATACTATTGAAGCCGCCACTGATTATAAATCTATAACTAAAGCTATTATTTCCTTTGTCGAAGAGAATAAATTTGAACTTGTTGAAACTTTTGCTGAAAAAATAGCAGAGATGGTCATTAAACAGTATAAAGTTAAATGGATTAAGCTAAGAGTTTCAAAACCTGGTGCATTAAGATTTTCAAAAGATGTCGGAGTGATTATAGAGAGAGACTCTAAATCATATGAATAAGTTTTATGTATTAGTTGGTTCAAATATCAAGCCACAAATAAATATTGAGAAAGGAATCGATTTAATTCATAAATCAAAGATTATTGAAATTGATTCAATGAGCAAAGAGTATTATTCTGATCCGGTTGGAATGGACGGAAATAGCTTTATAAATATGGTGCTCAAATGCAAAACTAAATCATCATTTAGAGAAACTCTTTCTGAATTAAAAAAAATAGAGTTACATTGCGGAAGGGTAAGAGATCCCAATAATAAATTTACACCTAGAACTCTAGATTTAGATATTATTGATTGGAACAGTGAAGAAGCGATAATTGAAGGGTATCAAATGCCCGACCCAGATATAAAGAATCATGATTTTATTAAAATTCCTTATTCAGAGATAAAAGACTAATTTTTTTTATTCGTACTTTCAAAAATCTTATCAGCTGACTTTGCTACAAAACCTTGATAGATTTTGCCATCTTTACCAGGATACCTTTTTGCAAATTCGTAATAACAGCTTGGAAGAATTTGTTTTGAGTTTCCAAAAAATACTGGCATCTCATCTGCGAGTATTGATGATTGCTCAAGAAGCTCCTCTTTTGATCCCTTTATTTCCCCTCCTGATATATTTAATTTGAAATTATTTTTTTTAAGAAGATTGTTTACTTCAATCAAACTGGAGAAATTTTCTAGGTGATTTACTGAAATAGTAAAATGATTTGGACAAAAACCCCAAATATATAGCCAAGAAGCATATTCTGACTCTTTAGCCAAACTATTATATGTATCTAAATCAATATTCCACTTTCTTCCACCAAGCAAAAGTTCTTCTGGAGATATATCCTTAGTTTTTTCTGAAATTTCAACTACTACGTTTTGCAGTTCATTAGAAAACTCTTCACATAAGAGCTCAGATAAGAATATTTTAGGTCTATTCTCGTCATCATTTTCAAGATGAATTGCCTTAAGTTTTTTAACTTTAAAGTCATAGTCACCTCCATGATAATAACCATATTGTTCAAGAAATTTTGCTTGTCTGTTTATACTGAGATGCTCGGTATTGAAAGTTCTGAAAGCTATGTGATCATTTGTAACTTCTTCATTAAATAGTTTTGAGATTTGGTTCGCTGATGGAGTATAGCTTGTATACATTTTCCACATTTTGTCTAAGAGTAAATCAATATTCACTGCATTTTCGTTCTGGAAAGATATTTTTTCAGATATTCATCCTCATTTGGTATTCCTAACCCTTTGGCAACATCATTATCAATTTTCCCTATATGCCACAACAGACAATGATATCCAAAGTCAGCAAGAGGATCTCCAATTGTCGAAAGCTCCCAGTCTAAAATCGCAATATTATTGTCGTTGTTATCAAAAACCACATTATCTAATCGATAATCTCCATGAACAATGGAAACATATTTTTGTTTAGGAATTCTTTTAGGTAGCCATTCAATTAGTTTATGCATTGAATCAATTTTCTCTGTCTCTGAATCAAAATATTGTTTTGTCCATCTAGAGACTTGACGTTCAATATAATTTCCAGCTTTTCCAAAATCTTCAAGCTCTAAAGTTTTAATATCTTGGATGTGTAAAAGAGATATTCCTTGATTAAGTTGATCAAACACAAGTGACCTTCTTCCCTTATCAATTTCAGAAGCAAATGGATCCCAGAAAATATTTCCATCACAAAATTCCATTATGTAAAAAATTGTTCCTATTACAGATTCATCTTCACAAAGATGAATTGTTTTTGGGGTTGGTACTTCAGTGTTTTGAAGTGATGTTAAGACTTTATATTCTCTATCAACAGCATGTGCAGATTTAAGCAGCTTACCTGGTGGCTTTCTTCTTAAAACATATTTGTTATTTTCTGAGGTTAAAAGATATGTTGGGTTAGATTGACCACCCTTAAATTGTTCATAATTTAAAATGTTTCCGATATTAATATCTTTTTTTTCTAAATAAATATTTAAATCTTCAAGATTAAATGCCAGCTTTTCTGATACTTCTTTAGTTCCGGAAAATTGATCACTCATTCTTATCTTTTGAATCCATCACTAATAGTTGATTTTCTTTAACTAAATTAGAAATTTTTTGTTCTAGTTCTATTATTTTCCCTTTGAGCGATTTATTTTCTGTTTTTACCTTGAAGTTGAGCTCTATGAGTTTATCTACAAGTTCTGATAAATTTTTGATTTTTTCATGCATAATATTACGTGTTCATGGATGATTTTAACAATAAAACATACGTAAAAAGAAGAAAAGAGATTTCAAAACTTATGGAAAGCAACTCATGCTTTTTAATTAACTCTGCAAATCTCAAATTTAGAAACAATGATTCAAGTTATTTTTTCCGACAAGATAGCAACTTTTATTATTTATCTGGCTTTGTTGAACCTGATTCTTTAATAATGATAGAAAATAATGGCAAATCAACTCTCTTTTGTAGAGAAAGAAATCTTGAATTAGAAAAATGGGATGGGTTCATGCATGGAGTTGATGGCGCAAAAGGAACCTTTGGATTTGACGAATGTTTTGATATTACAGAAAAAGAAAATTTAATACCGGAAATGATCAAGGGAAAAACAAATCTTTACTGCTTAATTGGTAAAGATAAAAACTTTGATGCATCTGTTAGCTCATGGGTAAATAAGGCAAATAATCTTGAGAGACATCAAGCAAATATTGATATAAAAAATTTCTCAAATGAACTGGGGATGATGAGACTTATAAAGGATGAACATGAGTTAAGTTTGATGAGAAAATCTTGTGAAATTGCTGCAAAAGCACATAAAAAAGCTTTGATGAATATAAAGAAAGGAATGTCTGAATTTGATATAGAGAGTTTATATTTAAATTATTTTAGGGAAGGGGGCTCAAATTTTCCTTCTTACACCCCAATTGTTGCGGGTGGAAGTAATGCATGCATTCTTCATTATATTGAAAACAATAAAACTATTAAGGAATCTGATCTAGTTTTAGTAGATGCTGGTTGTGAATATAATTACTACGCCTCTGACATAACAAGAACATTTCCTATAAGCGGAAAATTTTCAGCAGAGCAAAAAGCAATTTATGAAGTTGTTCTAGAAGCACATAAGAAATCTACTGAAGCTATTGTTGTAGGAAATTCATGCATGAATCCTCAAAAAACCTCAGAAGAAGTAATTTCACAAGGATTAAAGGACCTTGGTTTTTTAAAAGAGCCACTAGAAGAAATTCTTGAAAAGAAATTATTTAGGGAATTTTATTATCATAAAATCGGTCATTGGATTGGACTAGATGTTCATGATGACAGTCCTTATACATACAAAGATGAAGAAATTAAATTTAAAGAAAATATGATTATGACTATTGAGCCAGGCATATATATTAATGAGTCAGCGCCTGTAGATTCAAAGTGGAAAGGCATTGGAATCCGAATTGAAGATGATATTCTAGCAACAAATAAAGGGTCTATTAATTTAACTAATGAAGTGCCATCACATTCTGATGAAATAGAAAAATTAATGGCTTAAAAATGCATAAGCAGGTAGTAATAGTAGGTGCTGGAGTAATCGGATGTTTATTAGGGAAAATATTAAAAAATAATAATATCCCATTTAAAATTCTTGAAAGGTCTCCTCAATATCAAAAAAAAGGAGATCGAACTGTAGCATTAACTAAACAATCAATAATCCTTTTAAATAAATTATTTCCTGATATAGATATAAATAAATATTCAACCCCTGTAAACAAGATGTCTTTATTTCATGAGTCAAAAAAGAACCTTATATTAAAATCTGATGAGATAGATAAGGTCACAAGCATATGTCTTCTTGACTGGCTAAATAAAAATTTAATTGATGAACTTAAAGACTATATTGTTTGGAACAATGAAATTCAAAAAATAGATTTTAAGGATAATAAAATTGAACTAACTGGGACAAAAAATATTATTGCTGACGTTGTTTTTGCAACTGATGGCAGTAATTCAAAAATTCGTGAGTTAATAAATTTTGAAATTGAAAAATGGTTCTATGATCAAAAGGCATATACTTTCTTAGTAGAGGCAAACCATAATTCTGAGGCTAAACAATATTTTCTAGAAACAGGCACATTGGCTTTCTTACCAATCAACCTCGATAAAAAAAAATATTATTCAGTAATTTTTTGTACTAATACAAAAGAAAATCCTGAAACTGAACTAAAACAAATTTTTAAGAATTTTCAAATTAAAATCGATACCAATAATATTTCGCTAACAAATTCAGCAGAATTAAGCCATTCAAGGGCAAAAAAATTATTTAAAGATGGAGTTTTTCTATGCGGCGATGCTGCGAATTCATTTCATCCCATGGCAGGACAAGGATTGAACCTCGGTATTGGAGACATTATTGAGATTGAGAAAAATCTTAAAGAAATCATAGATTTAGAAGATGATGCTATAGCAGCTTACTCAAATATTAGATCTCAAAAAAATATCCAGATGACATGGATTATTCAATCATTATATGCAATGTTTTCAAATTCCAGAGGTTTTATGAAAATCTTACTTGATGGTGGAATGAAATTTCTAGATAGTACTCCAAAAATTAAAAATAAAATTATTGAATTTGCTAATAAAAATTAATTTCTTTGTATTTCTTTAATTAGTTCATAAGTTTCATGAACTGGAAGTCCTACTACATTGGTATAACTTCCATTTATTATGGCTATAAATTTTCCTGCAGGTCCATGTATTCCATAACCTCCAGCTTTTTCTAAGCCTTCATCAGAATAAACATAATCTTTGATCTCTTTTTCAGACATTTCACAGAAAGTCACCTTTGTTTCACAAGTCCTCATAACTGATTTCTCCTTAGTTGAAATCATCACAGATGTAAAAACACTATGTTCCTTTCCTGAAAATTCCTTAAGCATTGCTATATTCGTTTCATGCTTTTTTGGTTTCCCATAAATTTTTTTATCAGGGGAAAATACAAGTGTATCTGCTGTTAAAACTGGATACTCTAAATCATTATCATTTAGTAGAGTTCTAGCACTTTGGTTCTTACCCTTTACGATTAATTTAGAGCATTCAATTGGATCACTTTCAACTATTGAAGATTCATCAAAGTCTTGTTTGACAACTTTATGTTTAATATTAATCAAATCAAGAAGGTCTGTTCTCCTAGCTGACGCAGAAGCAAGTAGTAGCACTATTAGATTTTAAGACCTTTAGTTCTTAGGTCCTTGAGAACAGTATCAATACCATTTTTATCAATTATTCTCATTCCTTTTGCTGAAACAGTTAAGGTAATAAATTTTTTTTCTGACTCGACCCAGAATTTATGTTTATGTAGATTTGGTTTAAATAATCTTTTCACACGGTTTTTTGCATGGGAAACATGATTACCCACCATTGCTTTTTTCCCTGTAACTTGACAAACCTTACTCATAAGAACGCAAATGATAAAATAGTAATCTATTTTATGCAATAATTTACTTTTATCGATGAAGCTCAAATTTAAGATTTTAGACAAAAGAATTGGAACTGAATTTGATATGCCAAAATATCAAACTTCTGGTTCAGCTGGTATGGATTTAATTGCTTGCATTGAGGAAAAGCTTGTACTTAAACCAAATGAGTCAACTGTTATCCAGTCTGGTATTTCAATTTATATAGAGGATCCAGAATTTGCTGGCATAATCATACCAAGATCAGGACTTGGGGCAAAAAAAGGATTAGTTTGTGGAAATCTCACGGGTTTAATTGATTCTGATTACCAAGGGCCTCTTGGAATTTCTTTGTGGAATAGATCTAATGAAAATATTGAGATAACTCCTGGGGATCGTGTAGCTCAGCTAGTTGTTATAAGAGTCAATCAAGTACAACTTGAGCAAGTTGAGGAATTTAATCTTTCAGATCGAGGTGATAAGGGTTTTGGTAGTACAGGTATTAGCTAGTCTTTTTACCGAATTTCTTCTCAAATCTTTGAACTCTGCCGCCTGTATCAAGGATTTTCTGTTGTCCGGTATAAAATGGATGAGAAGCTGAAGATGTTTCAACAACATAGTAAGGATATGTTTTTCCATCTTCCCATTCTTTAGTTTCTTTTGTTTTAAGTGTTGAGCGAATAAGAAAATACTTATCCACGCTGGTATCGTGAAATAACACTTCTCTATATTCTGGATGTATATTTTTTTTCATATAACTAAAATTGTGAAGGAAATAATATCAAATAAATTTTCTATTACAATAAATTGATGAAATTTGTAAAAGTTGCAGTTGCACGCCCAATCAGAAAAACTTTTACATACAAAAACTTAGTTCCTAACGAAAATATTGTTGGAAAGAGAGTTTTCATAGAATTCCACAGAAAAAAAGTTGTTGGTGTAGTTGTTCAAATGTGTAGCAATGTGGACAAAGAATTCGAAATCAAACAAATAATTTCTGTATTAGATGAAACTCCCCTATTTGAGAGCAATTTTTTAAAAAAAATTGAGGATATTTCACAAAAATTCTTTTTTCCGATGGGAGAGCTACTTTCTCTATTTACACCAAACCTTATGAGAAAACCTAAGCATTCAGATGAATTACAAAAATATAAAATTGATGACACAAAGTTTGAAATTACCAATAATTTTTTCAAAAAGCTTACCGATGAGCAGAAATTAGCTGTTAAAAATATTCAAAATTCTAAAAAACAAGAACATCTAATTTTTGGAGTAACTTCTTCAGGTAAAACAGAAGTATATAAACATCTTATTTATGATGAATTTAAGAAAAATAATTCAGCAATTATTCTGGTTCCAGAAATTTTCTTGGCTCCAAAAATTTATGAGGAATTCAAAGAAAGTTTTGGTGAAAATGTATTTTTGTACCATTCAAATCTTACAGAATTACAAAGATATAAAATTTGGCTTAACTGCCAAAAAAAATCACCAAAAATCATTGTTGGGACACGATCAGCACTCTTCCTAATGCCAAAAAATACAAATATTATTGTCTTTGATGAGGAGCATGATCAATCATTTAAGCAGCAAGATAAGCTTAGGTATGACGCAAAATCACTCGCTAAAGAACTTTATCAGAATTCAAAAATAATATATTCCTCTGCAACACCCTCATTTAAATTATTGCGAAAAGTAAAAGATGGGGAGATTGATGTCTCAAAACTGTTTAAAAGAATAGGAGAAATTCCAACACCTGATATTTCTATTGAATCAATTAATAAAACTAAATTAGTAGGTGGAATTTCTGAGACATTAATAAATAAAATAAATTTAAATTATAAAGCTGGGAACCAAACTCTAATTTTAATAAATAGGAGAGGCTATGCCCCGGTATACTTGTGTAATTCTTGCGGGTGGATAGCAAAAAGTAATTGCTGTGAGTCTTCCTTAGTCTATCACAGGGAAGAAAAACGACTTAAATGCCATAGGTGTCAGAGCTCATGGGGATTACCAGAGAATTGTCCTGAATGTAATAAAAATGATTTTGAGGTTAAGGGCGTTGGAACTCAACAAGTAGAGTCGAACCTTAAACATACATTCCCAAATATTGATATTTTGCGAATAGATAGTGATTCAGTTTCTGGTAAATTGCGTAGAGAAAGTACTCTTGAAAAAATCGAAGATAAAAATCCAAAAATTTTAATTGGAACTCAACTTTTAGCCAAAGGGCATGACTTTCAAAAAATTTCGCTAATAATAATTCTCAATTTAGATTTTGGCCTTTTTGGTGCAGATGTACATTTACAGGAACAAACTATCCAACTACTGATTCAAGCAGCTGGCAGAGCAGGTAGATCAGGAATCAAGAGTGAAGTTATTTTACAGTCGAGAATCTCACATCATCCTCTTTTTAAAAAAGTTAAAAGTGGTAGCTATGAACTTATTTCTCAAGATATCCTCAGTGAAAGAGAAAAATTAAATTTATTTCCTTTTACTAAACTTATATATCTTAAAGCTGAAGACAGTAACTTGAAAAAGATTAATGAATTTTTAGTTAGGGCAAAAGAAAAGCTTTCGAAAAAAAACGTAGAAGTCTATGGGCCATTTGAAGGACCGGTTAGTAAAGTAGGATACAAATATCGCATGTTTTGTATTATCCAATCAAATAATGTTAAAGATTTACACAATTCTGCTTCAGGATTAATTAATGCATTAGATAAAGAAAAAAGAACTATCTCAAATTGGGTGTTAGACGTCGATCCTATTAATGTAACCTGAAATTTCAGAATTATTTGAAGCAATTTTAACAACTCTTTTAGACTTTGAGTTTTCAAATCTTAAATCTATTTCATTTGGGCAATTAAACTTTTCTATTTTTTCCGGCCACTCAATAAATATAGCTCCATGCGATTGAAAATCTAAATCCACCCCAAAATAATCAAATTCATCTGAAGAATTCAACCTATAGAGGTCTGTATGAATTAATTTAATTGATTGCAAATGATACTCTTCAATCAAACCAAAGGTTGGACTTTTTACTTTGCCTTCCCAGCCTAAAGCTTCTAAGCAAAATCTTACAAATGTAGTTTTACCAGCACCTAAATTGCCGTTTAAATAAAAAGCATAGAAAGTCTTATTATTCTGAATAAGATTTGCAAAGTTGAATGCAATTTTTTTTGTCTTTTCTATTTCAGTTATATCTATTAACACTAGAAGAAACTTGGGGATAAGTTTATGAATTCACGACCTATAATATTTTTTTTGACACAGTCTATTATTTGATTGAAATCCATTTGATTTGAGACAAAATCAACATCATCAACATTTAAAACCAATAAAGGAGACTCAGAGTAACTGAAAAAGAACTCAGAGTATGCTGAACATATCTTTTCTAAATACTCTAAATTAATTTTTTCTTCATATTCTTTTCCTCTCATTTTTACTTGGTCAAAAATTCTTTTAGGAGATGCTTGCAAATATATTAAAAGATCTGGTTTAGGATATTTTTCATAAAATTTTGATTTAACTTCTTCAAAAATTTTTAGCTCTTCATCAGAAAGATTTACTTCAGCAAAAAGTGACTCTTTCTGAAAGATAAAATCAGAAATAATATTTCTTTTTAATAAATCTTCAGAAAAGAATTGGTTAATTTGTTGTGATCTTTGCATAACAAAATACATTTGAGTAGAAAAGGCATACTTCTGTTGGTCATTATAGAAAGATCCTAAAAAAGGATTTTCATCCGGTTTTTCAAGACAAAGATCATAATCATATTCTTTAGCAATTTTTTTTGCTAGCGAAGTTTTTCCAACACCTATAGGCCCCTCTATTGCAATATAGTTTGGTAATTTAATTTTTGGCAAATTTTCTTCCTCTTGAATTTAAAAGCTTTATTTTCTTATCATAATTTGCAGTTCTAAACTCTGTCCACCACTCAATATCATTTTTGAGATTCGGTTCAATTGAATGTCTTAGAAGAAAAAAATCAAATGCGGCTCTAAATCTTAAATTATTTGAGAATCTTAATGTCTTTCTTCCAGTCCTTTGAAACCTTGGTTGATGCATCCATACATCCTTTATGAAACTAGTAAATCTTTTTGGCACTGAAGTTATAACTTGTTGTTTTCTTGTGACCTCTGAAATTGATTGATAAAAATTTCTAAAATTTATGTTTTTAGATATATTCGATTTTTTAAAAATTTTCGGCCACAGCAAAAGGGCAAAAATAAAGCCTGGATTAAGTTTCTTCCCAACTTTGTACCTCCTATCTGTTTCTTTAAAAGCAGTTAAAAAAAAGTTCTCAAACTCTTCGTTAACATCTGAGACGTGAGGAAAAAGAATTTCAAACACTTTATATTCATTAAGAATTTTATAGGACATCTCAGCATGCCCAGATAAAAATAATTTCAGAACTTCTTCGTAAATTCTTGCAGGTGAGATTTCATAAAGATGATGTTTTTGTTCAAGAATGATTTTTTTTGCACTTTTTTCGATACTGAAGTTTAATTTTGCTGCAAACCTTATTGCTCTGAGTATTCTTACAGGATCTTCTAAAATTCTTTTTTCAGGATCACCAATGAATGTTACATTCTTATTACCAAGATCTTTAATTCCTCCAAAATAATCAATAATCTCACCTTTAAAAGGGTCATAGTAAAGTGAGTTAATCTTAAAATCTCTTCTTTTGACATCTTCTTCTTGCGTTCCCCAACTATTATCTCTGAGGATTCTCCCTTTTTCATTTACTTCAATTGATCCTTCATTATCTTTAGAGTCAGACCTAAAAGTAGTAGTCTCCACGATTTCATCTGGAAATGTGATGTGAACTAATTTAAACCGACGTCCAATAATTCTTGAGTTTTTAAAAATTTTTCTTATTTGTCCAGGCTCACAATTTGTAACAATATCAAAATCTTTCGGGTCAAGTTTTTGAATTAAGTCTCTAACACCGCCACCAACAATATATGCTTGGAAACCCTTTCTGTGTAATTTTGAAATAATTGATAAGCAGTTTTTTGAAATTAAATTTGTATTCAAATTAAAGTTTTTATGATTAACAACTTCAGGCTTCACAATTCTAGATAATTTTCCTTAAGCTTTATGTATCCGTCTTGGGTAAGTCTTGGACTTCTTTCTTGAACTATTTGAGATGAGGCATAATTCCCAAAATTACAGGATTCATGAAAATCTTCACCAGATATAATTGCATGTAAACAACCACCAGCAAAGATATCACCTGCACCGTTCGAATCAATAGCATCTACTTTATATGCCTTTAAATTTGATGATTTGCCATCTTCAAATATAAAGGACTCATTTGCACCATCAGTTACAACAAAATTCTGAGCGTACTCTGGCAATTCATTCTTAAAATTCTCACCAGTAAGAGCAATTGCTTCATCCTTATTGCAAAATAAATACTTAGCTTGTTTGATTTTTAGGACCTCTAAAAAACGATCTTTAAAAATATTTACTACATTGGGATCAGAAAGGCTTAGAGCAAAATCAATCTTATGATTTGCCATTTTTAAAATCTGTAAAAAAACATCATAGTTTTGATTCGAGGTAAATTGATATCCCTCAGAAAATAAAATTTTTGATTTTGTTAGAGCTACTAAAAAATCCTTACTAAATTGTAAATTTTCAGATGCGCCTAAATAAGTTCCCATTGTTCTTTCACTATTTGGTGAAATTAAAACTAAACATCTACCTGTATTTATTTCATCTAGTCTCAAGGAATTAATAACCTCAATATTATTTTCCTTTAAGTTATCTTCGTACAAATCACCTAATGAATCTCTTCCTAACTGACATATATGTCCACATTTTGAGCCAAAATTAGAAGCTGCAACAAGGCTATTTGTAGTTGATCCGCCGCAAACAATTTCAGGATCCTGATTTCCTAAAAATGACTTTATTTCTTGTTGTTCGGAGTAGCTTATTTGTTTGAACTGATTAAAATTTAAATTTGTTTTTCTAACTAAATCCTCTTCGATATAAAAAGTTTCATCAACAAGAGCATTACCTACACCAAGAATATCTAAATTATCCATTATTCAGATTTTTGAAAACATTAGAGGATAGCTTAACAGTTTTCATTAATTGTTCTTGTGTATGTTCAGTAGATAAAAAACAACTTTCAAAAGCTGAAGGGGGCAAATATACATTTTGTTCTAACATAAGTCGGAAAAATTTATTAAACATACTTATATTTGTATCAGATACTTCTTGGAAATTTTTTGGTAGTTTGTTTGAAAAGAAGAAGCCAAACATACCTCCTCTAATGTTATAGCAAAATGGAATACCATTTTTTTCTGCCTCTTCTTTAAGACCTTTTAAGAAGATCTCACCTTTTCTTTCTAATTCACTAAACATTTTTTTATTTTTTAGTTGTTTTAGCAGAGCTGATCCAGCACTTACTGCAACTGGGTTACCAGATAATGTACCTGCTTGATAGACAGGTCCATCGGGAGAAATATTATTCATTATTTTGGCTTTTCCTCCATATACTCCAACTGGTAATCCTCCTCCAACTATTTTTCCAAGTGCAGTTAAATCTGGTTTTATATTAAAAAGCTCCTGAACTCCACCTCTAGCGACTCTAAAACCTGTCATTACTTCATCAAAGATTAAAATTGATTTATTTTTGGTGCATAGACTTCTTAAAGTTTTAAGAAAATTTTCATCTGGTTCAATAAATCCCATGTTTCCAGCAATTGGTTCAACTATCACTGCTGCAATATCTTCTCCAAATTTTGTAAAAGCCTTCTTGAGTTCAGAAGCATTATTGTATTCAAGTGTAATTGTTAATTTAGAGAGTTCATCCGGAATTCCTGGCGAGTCTGGCACACCAAGTGTTGCAGCACCTGATCCAGCTTTTACTAATAAGGAATCCACGTGCCCATGGTAACAACCAATGAATTTAATTATTTTTTTTCTACCAGTTGTGCCTCTCGCTAATCTTATACAGCTCATAGTAGCTTCCGTACCCGAATTAACCATACGAAGTTTTTCTATGCTGGGGATATAACTCTTTATTATTTTTGCAATTTCTAATTCATTTTTTGTTGGAGCGCCAAAACTAATTGCTTTGGAAGCTTGTTTTTTTATAGCATTTACAATTGCTTTATTTGAATGTCCTAGGACCATTGGCCCCCAAGAGCCTACAAAGTCTAAATATTTGTTGCCATCTTCATCATAAAGATAGCAACCTCTCGATTTTTTAAAAAAAATAGGCGTACCACCCACACTTTTAAAAGCTCTTACAGGAGAGTTTACACCTCCCGCAATATGTTCTTTAGATTTTTTGAATAGCTCCTTGGAGTTTTTAGTTTTCATTCCAAATTTCTAATAATTGTTTACTTCTTTCCTTAATATCTGATTTATCTGAGTAAATGCCTTCACAAATTGCAGCCATTTGAAAACCACCTTTCTTAATTTGAGAGAGATTTGTATTATTGATTCCTCCAATAGCAACATTTATTGAGTTTTCATCCATATTTTCTGATACATATTTTAAATCAATCTCACCTCTTTCACTCTTTTTTGTTTGTGAGAAAAAAGCAGGACCAAAAGAATAATAAGAGAAGATATTATTTGAATCGTTTTTTTGAGCTGAAATATTTGACTTACAGCTAAGGCCGGTGAATTCGATATTTTCGCTGGTAAGCAGAAAACTTAAATCTTCAAGATCTGGTCCTATATGTAATCCTGTACCTAAATATTCTGCAAGCAAGTAGTCATTATTGATAATGAAGCAGGCATTATTATCTAAGCATATTTTTTTTAATTTTGTGGCAGTTTTTAATCGCTCATCAAAATTTATACAATCATCAAAGCGGTATTGTATAATTTCAATGCCAGATGACAGCGTGTCTTCTACAGCATTTAAAAGCTCATCGGCTCTAAGCGATGTAGGGGTTATTGCGTATATACCAGATTGAATATTTTTTAACATTTTCAACTAATCTCTTGTGCAAATTTTTTAACCTGATTCCAGTTTGTAAACTCATAACTTTCATTCATATTTGTAGGGCCACTCGTAATCCACATAATAAATCTAATCATGTACTTATCGAAGGCGTTGTATTTTGGATAATCAATTTTGCCTGCAAATACCTCAATTTTTTTTGGTCTCCACTTAGATTTACGTAAAAATTTTGTAATGTAAGGATTTGTGTTTGCGGTATTCTTATCTTCCTTTCTCGCGACTGCATTCACACTGAAAAATGCATTATCTTTTTCATCAAGCAGGTCCTTATTTTGATCGACAAACTCGTAAAGATTTTTTCGATGGTCTCCATACCTTATGCTAGCTCCTATAACTATAGAATCACTTTGTTTAATTAAGTCTTTACTCACTTCTGAAATGCATTTTTTGGTTACACTTCTTTTTTCTCCAATCAGAGAGGATATTTTGTCAAGAATTTTGACTGTATGACCATCAACACTAGAGTGTATTAAAAGTATTTTTTTTGACATGTCTTCCTGAATTATAGTTCATTAACATTTTTTGTTAGAATTGTGCTGAGTTAATATTAATTTATGGAAGTAAAATCAAATAAAGCAACACCATTTGCACTATCGGACAGTGCTAAGAAGAAAATCTTAAGTCTTCAATCAAATGAAGATAAGAGACTCTTCAGAGTGTATGTTACTGGGGGAGGTTGTTCGGGATTTCAATACGGTTTTAAATTTGATGATTTAGATAAGGATGAAGATCACATCTTAAAATTTGATAATGAGCTTTCAATTCTTCTTGATGAGCTTTCATATCCATATATTGCTGGCTCTGTAGTTGATTATAAAGAAGACTTAATGGGTGCGAAATTTACCGTGGAAAATCCAAACGCTAAGTCAACCTGTGGATGTGGGGCGTCTTTCTCTATTTAGGAAAAAAAATTTCAGATCTTTTCTTATAAGCTAAGTAGGCAAAACCAGCCGATTCAACATATTTTGAAGGCACTCCAAAATCATCAGTTGTATGCAACTTCTTTTCAATTTTCTTTTCTATTCTTTCCATAAGAAAACTGTTTGAAGTTCCTCCACCATGAAAGATTACTTTTTCTGGCCTTTCACAAAATACAAAGAATTTAAATATCATTTCAGCAGTTACTTCTGTAAGTGTTCTAAAGAGATCGTTTAAAGGTAATTTCTTAAAACTTTCAAAATTTTTAAAAAAATATTCTGTGTAGACCTTTAGATCATCTGCCCTGGGATAGATATTTTCAGGAAAATTATTGATCAATTCCTCAAATAATTTTTTGTTAATTTTTCCTCTTGATGCAATTTTACCGTCTTTATCGAAATCAATATTTACAATTTTAGATGCTGCATAATCTAATAAACAATTTCCCGGCCCTATATCTGAAGCAATATTAATACCTGTATCTGAAAGATGTGTGCCATTTGCAATTCCACCAATATTGATAATAAGCTTTGTCTCAGAACCTTCTGAAAATAAAAACTCATGAAAAGCAGGTATTAATGGTGCTCCTTTTCCACCATTTTTGATATCCCAATTCCTAAAATCTGAATAAACTTTTATTCCAGTAGAGTCTGCAATTAATTGTGGGTTTCCAGCTTGTATACTTTCTGAATCTGTATGTTTAATTGTTTGTCCACTGAAAGCAATCCCACTTGGGGTATCTTTAACTTGTTCAAGTATTTTCTTAACAAGTTCAATCGATTTATTTGTTATTTCCTCATTTATTAATTCAGTACTTTGAAAATTTTTGTACTGTTTTGAAAAATTTATGGTTTGCAATTGATGAAATTTGAACGATTTTTTACTTTCTTCAAAAACATAGAGCCCACCATCTAAAGCATCCTTGCTTGTGCCAGACATTATTCCAATGAAGGCTGAATTATTTCCCATTAGATTGATGAAAGATTATTTATTAAACCTACTCTCTCCTTAGTTACTTTATTAAATGCAGCTTTATTATATTGGTTTATAGGTTGAGCATCGGGCATAGATACATTTACTGGATTAGTATGTTTCCCATTAATTCGAAATTCATAATGTAAATGTGGTCCAGTTGCTAATCCAGTAGAACCTACATAACCAATTACTTGTCCCTGTTTCACTCTCGATCCAACTTTAATACTTCTTTCAAAATTATTTAAATGTGCATATCTTGTTAAATATTTATTGAAGTGTTTTACATCGATAATATTTCCATACGAGTTTGAAAAGTTTGCTCTGACTACAATCCCATCTCCTGTAACTTTTACTGGAGTCCCAGTTTTTCCTCTGTAATCTGTTCCAGTGTGTGGTCTTATAGTATTCAAGATTGGATGTTTCCTTTTTAAATTGTAAGGCGATGTAATAGCGGCAAATTCAATAGGAGTTTTCAAGAAAGATTTCTTTACACTTTTACCATCCGCAGAGAAGTAGTCCTTTACCCCTTGTTGGGAAAATCTAAAAACAGAGAATTCTTTTCCATTATTTATAAATGTCGCAGCTAAAATATCTGAATTCCCAAGAAGTCTTCCCTCAAGATAAAATTCTGTATATAAAACCTTAACTTTGTCACCAACCCTTACATCGAATACAAAATCTATATCCCATCCAAAAACTATCATTAATTCATCAATAATATTATTTGGAACCTCAGCCTTTAAAGCAGATTCATACAATGATCGTTCAATTTTGTATTCTTTAAAAGCAACGTAAGAATTGAGGTTTGTTAATTTTTTTAATTTAAATCTATCTCCAGAAATCTCCATTAGATCTACTGCGGATTTTCCATCAAATTTTTTCAAGAATATTTTTTTACCGATATTTGAAAATATTATTTCATTGCCTGGCAAAAGAGTTTTAAAAGAATTTAAGTTCTCATCGTTTACGATTTTATTTATTAGCAAGGGATTAATTTTTAATTGTTTTAAGAGTGAGTAAAAAGTATCTCCCTTTTTAATTATATAAGTTGTCTCGTCAGTAGAACCTATTTGAATCGGCTTTGTATCATCATTGAAAGTTATACTCTTGCTTTGGTGGGTAACAATTTTGTTTTCAAAAATGTTGTTTGCTTTGAACATAAAAAAAACAATTGCTGCCAAAATTAGAAACAAAGCAAACTTTAAGCGATAATCAATATTCATGATGTTGATATTATATATAAAGCACTATGAATAATTACAAAGAACAACTTCAAATTATTAAACAAGGCATCGATGAGATTATTGGTGAAAAAGAATTAATAGCAAAATTAAAGAAAGGAAAAAAACTTAATATTAAAGTTGGTTTTGATCCCACTGCACCTGATTTGCATTTGGGACATACTGTAATTCTTAGAAAAATGAGGCAATTTCAAGACCTCGGTCATAATGTAGTTTTTTTAATTGGTGATTTTACTGGAAAAATTGGCGATCCAAGTGGTAAGAATAAAACTAGACCCCCATTATCAGAAAAAGAAATAAAAAATAATGCAGAAACTTATAAATCTCAGGTATTTAAAGTTTTAGATGACAAAAAAACAATTGTTGATTTTAATTCACGTTGGGGTAATAAACTCACTGCTACTGAGATGATAACTCTCGCAGCACAGTCAACTGTTGCAAGGATGATTGAAAGAGATGACTTTTCAAAACGTTATAAAAATAATCAGCCAATATCAATACATGAATTTCTGTATCCTCTAATGCAAGGATATGATTCTGTTTTTTTAAAAACTGATGTAGAACTAGGTGGAACTGATCAAAAATTTAATCTTTTAGTAGGAAGAGACTTACAAAAAAATGCACAACAAGAGCCTCAAACTGTAATTACCTTACCGTTACTTGAGGGCTTAGATGGAGTAAAGAAAATGTCAAAAAGTGAAGATAATTACATTGGTATTACTGAAGATCCTGATGAAATTTTTGGCAAAACAATGTCAATTCCAGATGAGATAATGTTTAAGTGGTTTGATCTCCTTAGCTTAAAACCTTTAGATGAAATATCTGCTCTAAAAAAAGCAATCTCTAAAGGCGATAATCCAAGAGACATAAAAATTCTTCTTGCTCTTGAACTCACAGAGAGATTTTCAAGTGAAGAGAGTGCCCAGAATGCAAAGGAAAACTTTTTTAAGAAATTTTCAAAAAATGAAATACCAGATAATATTCCAGAGAAAATTCTTAAGACTAAAGAGGCTATTCCACTAGCAAATATTCTCAAAGATATTGATATGGTATCAAGCACATCTGAGGCTTTAAGATTAATAAATCAAGGAGCAGTAAAAATTGATCAGCAGAAAGTTGAATCGAAAGATTATGATTTTGGTTTAGATGAAAAAAAATTAGTTCAAATAGGAAAGAAAAAATTTATATATTTAACTTTAAAAAACCATTGATATGAGTAGCAAAGATTTTGACTTAATTGTTTTTGGCGCAACCAGTTTTACAGGAAAGCTAGTTGTGGAATATTTAGATAATAATTATAAGGGTACTATAAGCTGGGCTTTAGCAGGGAGAAATAAAGAAAAACTTGAAGCAGTTAAAGAACAGTTATCTTGCGATGCACCAATATTAATTATTGATTCAGAATCACAAAATGATATTCAAAATGCTTTGTCTAAAACTAAATTAGTTATTACAACTGTTGGACCCTACCAGTTGTATGGAAATTTATTAATTGAAATGTGCGCTAAACTCGGCGTGGATTATGTCGATCTATGCGGTGAGCCTGGATGGATGTATGAAATGCAGAAATTTATTCCTGAAACTAAAAAAAGTGGCTCAAGAATAGTACACAGCTGCGGCTATGATTCCATTCCATCGGATTTAGGCGTTTTTTACATGCAAAATCTAGCTCAAGAAAAGTTTGGTGAAAGCTTGAAAGAGATCAAATGTAGAGTCGTATCTCTCAAAGGAGAATTTTCAGGAGGTACATTAGCTTCTTTAAAAGCAACAATGTCTAAATTGAAGACAAATCCTGATTTATTTCAAGTATTGATAAACCCTTTTGCATTATGTGAGGGATTTAAAGGTGCTGATCAACCACATGGAAATAAACCTTACTTTGATGAGATTACAAAAGAATGGGTCGCTCCTTTTTTTATGGCTCCCATAAATACTAAAAATGTGCATAGATCAAATTTAATGTTGAATTTCCCATATGGCGAAGAGTTTATTTATGAAGAAATGATTCCAGCAGGCAAGGGTGATGAAGGTGAAAAAGTTGCTAAAGCTATAGCCTCACATAACCCTCTTGGTAATGCGCCAAAGCCTGGAGAGGGACCTTCAAAAGAAGTAAGAGATGCAGGATATTATGAGATGTTATTTCTAGGCCTTAAAGATAATGAAATTAAATTAAAAGTATCAGTCAAAGGTCAGGGCGATCCTGGTTATTCTTCTACTTCAAAAATGATAACAGAATCAGCACTTTGTTTATTAAATGATTGTTCAAATCTTGAGGGAGGAATATATACGACTGCTCCAGCATTTGGATTTAAACTAATAAAAAGATTAGAACAAAATAATGTCATGCATTTTTCTTGTGTGAATTAATTTTTACCAGCCTGTCACATTGTTCACATTCACATATCAAATTTTTCAAAATTGTTTCATTTTTTAACTTTTTTGCAACACAAAATAAATAAATTCAAGAAGTAACTTTTTGGAGATTTTATGAAAAGATTTCTTAATCCTATTGTCATTATTTTGACAACATTATTCGTTGCTGCCTGTGGTGGTGGTGGATCAGATAGCCCAGCTCCTGCTCCTACGCCTGCTCCTACGCCAGCTCCTACGCCTGCTCCTACGCCTGCTCCTACGCCGGCTCCTACGCCTGCTCCTGATTGTCCAGTTGGTGAAGATAGTGGAGTAGATACTGTTGATTTAGATGGTGCATCGAAATCAGTATGTCTTTTAACTTTCCCTGAAACAGCACCTATCACGGGTGATGTTAGTTTGGATAACTCAGCAATATACGCTTTGAACGGTGCAGTTTTTGTTGGTAATGGTATAAATGCAGATGGTACAGATGCTGGTGCGGATGGAGTATTAAATATCTCAGCTGGTACAACAATTGTTGGTACTGCTGGTGCAGGTTATACAAATGCAACTGCATGGGTTGCTTCGTTGGGCAGTTCTGTATCAGATTCTGATGTAGATTATCTTGTAGTTAAACCTGGATCCAAATTAAATGTTTCTGGTTCAGCTAACGCGCCTGTAGTCATGACAGGAGCAAGTGACCTTACCGGAGAAGTCACTGATGGTGCTGAAGCACAATGGGGTGGTTTAGTTATTTCTGGATTAGCTACTCAAAATAATTGTAATGTTGCAGATTTAGGAACAGCAGCTTGTACAGCTTCTGGTGAAGGTGCATCTGGTTATTACGGTGGCACTGATGATGCAGATAACTCAGGTAGTATGAAGTACTTCCAAGTTAAGTATGCTGGTTATAAGTTTACTAATGAAGATGAATTGAATGGAGTTGCTTTCCAAGCAGTAGGTTCAGGAACAGAAGTTGATTATATACAAGTCCATAATGGTTCCGATGATGGTATTGAGTTCTTTGGTGGAACAGTAGGTATAAAACACTTCGTTGTAACAGGTGCCTCTGATGACTCTGTAGACTGGACAGATGGTTGGAGAGGTTTTGCACAATATGGAGTTGTAGTTCAAACACTTTTCCCAGCAACAGATGCTGCAAGGTCAAAAGATAATGTAATTGAGGCTGATAATCTTGGAAGTGATATGGACAGAGCTCCAAGATCTTTCCCTAAAATGTCTAATGTAACTTTTGTTCAAGATTATGGTGGAGATACATTGCTCCTTAGAGAAGGTACAGGAGCATATATTCTTAACTCAATAATTGCGGGAAATCCTGATGATTCAAGCTATTGTCTAGATATTGATGATAATGAAACTTATAAGCATGCAGAATCATCTATGAATGGAATCAGATTTGAAGGTTCTATCTTTGATTCAGTGAAATGTGGTGATATGGCTGCATCACCTGGATTCTTTGATCCTTCAAGCAACGATACCGGTGCTGATGTTTTTGATGCAGGAGCAGTGTTACTGGCACAGCCCGTAGTTCAATTCGCGGCTACAGGGTTACATGGTTCCGCAAGAAATGCTGCTTACCTATCACATCCGTTAGTTAATTCTTATTATGCTGACTCCATAAGAAATGCTAATAACTATGATGCTAATTTGGAAAGCACAGATTTTATTGGTGGTGTAAAAAGCGATGCAGACGACTGGACTAAAGGTTGGACTTTTGGTCTTCATATTAAAAACATGAACAGTTACTGTCCGTATGGCACTGCCTTAACAACTATGAAAGACGGCGGCGGAGCAGCCTGTGAACTTGTTGCTTCTAATCTTGCTGATAAAAATATTAGGCTTATCGGTGGTGGTTTGCCGTATGTTATGAAAGGTAAGCTAGTTGTTGGTGACGGAACAGATGCTGGCGCACAGTATCTACAAATAGATCCAGGTGTAACAATTTACAGTGATTCTGTTGCTGGTGAAGGTGCATCTACAGATCTTGATTATGTCATTGTGCCTGTATATTCAAAAATGCTTGCAAATGGTGCTCCAGGTGCTCCTGTAACATTTACTACAAGCAGAGAGGTAAGAACTTCTGGTTCAAGTGATAGCTCAACTTTAAACGATAACATTACTGCTGATTGGGGTGGGTTAGTCTTTAATGGACTTGCTTATCAAAATAAATGTAATTTTGCTGACTTAGGTTCTGCTGCGTGCACTGCTTCTGGAGAAGGTGCTTCAGGAACATATGGTGGTACAAATGATGCTGATAACAGCGGCAATATGTTCTATACAGTTGTTAAATATGCTGGAAGAAAATTCAATGCCGAGGATGAATTAAATGGTATTGCTTTTCAAGCAGTTGGCAACAAGACTGAACTTGATTATATCCAGACTATGAATACATCTGACGATGGTATTGAGTTCTTTGGTGGCTCAGTAAACGCAAAACATTTATTTGTAGTTGGAGCTTCTGATGATTCTATTGACTGGACAGATGGTTGGAGAGGAAAAGTTCAACATGCTATTATTTGGCAGAGATATGACTCTACTAATCAGACCTATTCTATCGACAGGTCTATAGAAGCAGATAACTATGGAAGTGATATGGATAGAGGTGCAACAAACTCTTTTGGAGCACCATTGTTGTTTTCATATCCAAAATTTGCAAACTTAACCATTGTTGGCGATACCTTGGCAACTAATGACAAAACAGGGACCGCTATTCTCCTTAGAGAGGGAACTGGTTTTGATGGTAACAACATGGTTGTTGCTTTAGATCCGCATGGTTGTTTGGATGTTGATGATGACACAACATATGACTTTAATGGCGATGGTACAGGTGAAGACTATCTCAGCTTTAAGAAAGCATTCTGGTCGTGTTCATCTTTAACACTTACAACTGAAGATGGAAGTGGACCAACAATAGCTCAAACCGAAACAATGATGACAAAGAATGGATCTGCAGCAGGTACTAATTCTTTGACAGGTTATTGTAATGGCGCGAATGAGAACGCAGTTGTAGCTGACGATCTATCTGCTGATAGTTTCTTTGATGCTACTTCGCACATTGGTGCATGTTCGGGATCAAGTGCAGATTGGACTGCAAATTGGGCTGTTGATCCATCAAATTAATTTTAATTAATTTATTTTGCTACCCCAAGTAATTGGGGTAGCTTTTTTAGGGTGCTAAATATGTATAGAGTTTTATTATTATTGCTTTTAATACCTTTGATTTCCGCTCAAGAAAACCAGGAGCAAATTGAAGAGGTGAAAGTTTCCGTAAGCTTTATTCCAGACGAAAAAAGGGATACAAGCGAAATTTCAAGTGTCATTACTGCTGAGGCTATTAGTATTGCAGGAGACAGTGAAGCATCAGATGCTTTAAAAAGAGTTACTGGTTTAAGTCTTGTTAAAGGAAAGTATGTTTTTGTAAGAGGGTTAGGTGAAAGGTATTCTTCAGCTTTGTTGAATGGAGTTTTATTACCTAGTCCTGAACCTCTAAAACGTGTCGTGCCTTTCGATATTTTCCCAACATCTGTATTAGAAAGTGTGTTGGTTCAAAAAACTTACTCGCCACAATATCCTGGAGAATTTGGTGGAGGAGTTATAGATATGAGAACAAAAGTCCTCCCTGATGAAGAGTTTTTTGAATATGGCTTTTCTACAGGATATGACTCATTGGCTACAGGAAAGGATGCTCCTACAATGGAAGGATATAATGACGACTGGACGGGTTTTGATACTGGATCAAGAAACCTACCTTCTTCTCTTTCTCCTATATATGCAAATGGAGATTTTATTTCTCTTGCATCTGCTTCATATGCTGAACTTGTAACTGCAGGTCAAAATTTTGGAGGTCAATGGGCCCCACAGATTAAGAGTTTGTCTCCGAACTTTGGTTTTGATTTTTCATATGGGAATTCATTTGATAATGATTATGGAAGATTTGGTGTTGTTATCAGTGCTGGTTATGATAATTCAAATTCATACATACCTGATATCAAAAGAACAAACTATGCTAGGGGTTCTGGTGAAGAATTAGTAGGCAGAGATACGTATGACGTTAAAAAAACTAATAATCAATTGGATTCGAACTTACTTACAACTTTTGGTTGGGACATAGATGGTCTCAACTATATTCAATTTACAAGTTTATTAGTAAGGAAAACTGACGATCGCCTCACTGAAAGTAATGGAAAAAATATTGAAGCTGACTTTTACGGTTTTAATACAAAAATTGAATGGGTAGAGAGGCAAATTAATTCTAATACTATCTCAGGAAAACATGACCTTAGTTCTGGTCTTGCTATTGATTGGCGCTTGAGCCATGCAGACGGCAAGAGATGGTCGCCTTTCGAAAGAGAATATTTCTATGAGTGTGATGCTGCATTTATTCGAGATTGTGGAGGTGTCTTAGAATTTTCAAGAAGATCAGACAGTAATTCAACACAGTTTTCATGGTTAGATGATGATGCTGATGAGGTTGCTATCGATTTTGTTTATCCTTTCGAAACAACTGAGAGAACAATAGATTTTAAGTTTGGTTTAAAACGACTCGAAAAGTCTAGAATTACTGATGTAAAAAGATACAGATTTTTACCAGATTTTGTAAACGGCTCCCTATTTGCTTCACGAGAGTTTAGATTACAACCCATTAATAAAATAATGGCTCCTGAGAACTTCCGTCTTGATAGATCAGGATTGATTCTTCTCGAAGAGACTTTGAATACTGATAATTATGAAGGTAATTTAGAAATTGATGCCTTTTACTTCTCTTTTGAAACAATGGTTAACGATAACTTGAGCATGAGTGCAGGAGCAAGGCAGGAAAACTCAGAAATGGAAGTTATAACTGAAAGTTTTTTTGGAGGGCAAGACTTTTCTACTGCTAATGATGATTTAGATAAATTACTACCAGCTATAACATTAACTTATGAAATTGAAAACAATATGCAATTTAGGTTCGGTTATAGTGAGACAGTATCAAGACCACAATTTAGGGAAATGTCTCCAGTTTTATTTAGCAACTTCGAAACAGACAGATTAGAAAGAGGATTTTTAGGTTTAAAATCCTCAGAAATTACGAATTATGATCTGCGTTATGAGTGGTATTTTGGTTTTGATGAATTTCTTACTCTTTCGTATTTTAAGAAAGAATTTATAAACCCTATAGAACAGGTTTTAGAGGCTGCAGCTACAACTAGTTACGTAAGTTATAGAAATGCGAGTACAGCTGAACTCGATGGAGCTGAATTTGAATATCAAAAACAATTCGGTGAGTTAATACAGGGATATGATTTTTTTGGAAAAATAAATTTCACTTATACAGAATCAAATGCTGTAACAAATCCAGAGTTTGTTGTTTTGTCATCTTACGATGATAGACCGCTTGTAGGTCAACCAGAGGATATTTTAAATATTCAGTTAGGTTATTATGCAGCCGATGATTCTAGATTTAGTATTATATACAACGATGTAGGGGAGAGAATTAGAGAGTTAGGATCGGATGTCATTCCAAATGTTCTTGAAGATCTACCCCCATTACTTGATATTGTTTATAAAAAATCATTTCAAGCATGGAATGGAGATTTAGATGTCACTGTAAAGCTTCGAAATCTACTAGAAGAGCCATATGAGGCACTTCAGGGCAATCAAGTCTTTGAATCTTATTCAACTGCTTCGTCTGCTTCAATTAGTTTTAAATACAGTTATTAAAGATTGAAAGATAAAGTTTTATTTGTCTGTATCGAGAATGCTTGTAGAAGTCAAATAGCTCAGGCTTTGACTGACATGTCATTTCGCACCCAACTGCAAGCATTCTCGGCTGGTTCACATCCAGCAGATCAGGTGAATCCAAAAGCTATTGCTTCTCTTAAAAGATATGGAATAGAAGTAAGCAATTTAAAACCAAAATCTGTAGGTGATTTTATTGGTGAGGATTTTGATTTTGTTATAACAATGGGTTGTGGGGATGACTGCCCATATTTTCCTGGTGCAATAAATATAGACTGGAATATACCTGACCCAAAAAATATGAATGAAAAAGAATTTGACGAGGTAAGGGATATGATTTTAAGAAATATTTTAGATCAATTTAGTAAAGATGATTAAAAATATACTTTCTGAATTCTTAGGAACACTTCTATTAGTTTGTATAGTTGTTGGTTCTGGGATTATGGGTGAAAATTTATCATCAGGAAATGATGCAATATCACTATTAGCAAATTCTCTAGCTACTTTTTGGGGATTATATTTTTTAATAACAATTTTTTCAGTTAATAGCTCGCACTTTAACCCTGCTGTATCACTTGTAATGCATATTAGGGGAGAAATTAAATTTTTAACATTCCTATTTTTTGTATTTGCTCAGTCGTTAGGTGCAATGCTGGGAGCTATTTTAGCCAATGTAATGTTTGGATTTGAATATATAGAATTCTCAGAGAAGCCTCGGACAGGTTTAAATATTTGGCTTTCTGAAATTGTAGCAACTGCAGGTTTGTTGATTGTAATATTAGCTTCTCCAAAAGATAAAGTTGCAATTATGGTTGCCTCATTTATTGGTGCAGCTTATTGGTTTACCTCTTCGACATCTTTTGCAAATCCAGCAGTTACTTTCGGAAGAATTTTTTCAGACTCTTTTGCAGGAATAAGCCCATACGACTTTCCAATGTTTGTTTTAATGCAATTTGTTGGTTGCTTAGCTGGACTAGGAATTTATAAAATTATTTTTCCTCAACAAGATTAGCTTCTTCATCAAATTTGCATATCATTTGTGCAACAACTTCACCCTCAACAGCTAAATTAAATTTAGCTCTTCCTTCCATATCTCCAGTCACAACACATTTCTCAATTGTTTCCTGAACAATTTGTCTCACAATGTCTGTAAGCTGTTCGACGGTAATATCACTTATTTTTTTTTCATTTAAATCATCTGATGCAATGCATAAAGAAAATAGAGATGCAGTAATTAAAATTAATTTTTTCATAACAATTAGATATTATTAAAAAATAATAATTAAAGCCCTTAAATTGGTAAATACACTACAGTATTTGTTGAGAGAATCATTATAAAAATTAGACATGTCACTATAGGGCCAAGCAAAGATCTACCAGTCATGTAAAAAAAGATCCTATTGAAATAAGGCAAAATAAACATTATCGGAACAATACCAAATAATAAATTTACACTTAGCCAATTTGTAGTCCAAAAAACTTCGCCTGTAAAACCATAAGTAATATATTGAATGACTATTATTAAAATTAATCCGGCAGAATTAGCAAATCCTGCAATTAACCTTGATAGCCATTCGGGCTGATTTTTAAATCTCATACCACCATTTACTCTTAAAGAATTTGAAAAGAAAAAGACAAAAAAGAAAGGGAAGTACATTGCTAAGACTAAAAGCATTTCAGGTTGAAAAATCCTTACACCCATAAACCAAAATCTATAATCAATGTGAAATAAGAAGTAAATTAAAAAGAGTAAAGAGAAATACACAATAAAAATTATTAAGCCCAGTAAGATGGTTTTGTATATGTCCTTGAAAGAGAGCTCTAAGCCCCAAGAATTAATTTTTACTCCGTGTTTCTTTCCAAAAAAATAATACGTAACTAAGAAAAGCAATATTCCAATTGAGCCATTCAAAAGTGCCCAGAGCATAACTGAGTTATTCATTCTTTGTGGAAAAAACCAAGTAAGTTGTCTTGTGGCAGCTTCCGGAAAAAGTGTTTTTGCAACCTCAACAAGAGGAATAAAAGTAACACATGCTATTCCAGCACTTACAAAAAAGACTGACCAAAATATAGTTTTTCCTACTCTATTTTGAACTGGCAAAGCTTCAGGTATAGGTTTAACAAGTGTCTTAAAGAAATTAATTTTCAGTAGTGTTCTTGTTAAGGGAATTAAAAGCCAAAAGGAGATGATCATATTTAATAAAGTAAAGAACTCTTTCCATTGCCAGATTTGATCATAGGTATCAAGTTTTATTGGAGCACCAAATACAGTTTCAAAATAGGCTAATTGGTTAGCAGTTGCTTCTGCATTGTAGGGTTGAAATGGATGAAGTAATTCTTCATTAAAAATTACTCTGAGTGTATTTGACTCCAAGTCACCATAATATTTCCCTAATTCAACTTCAGAAATATGCTCTTCTTTCTTTAAACCGCTGTTAACTGTACGTAAAGATTCTGGAGCGATTTTCATATTTGCCGCATCCCAATTTTTTAAATCATTCCTAAATGAGCCCTCATCGTACAATGCGTAACTTACCCCAACATTAGATCTAACATCTTTTAGGACATCATCTCGAAGTGTTAAAACATAGCCGGAAACGTAAACAGAATGCAGAAGACTCTTCTTATTTTGTTCGTCTGCTTTCTTTCCAAAATAATTTGCACCTCTAATTGCTGCATTCCCTCCCATAGAGTGTCCAGTTGAGCCTAAAAGTTCTTTATTAATGAAATTAAAGTCAGAGCTTTCATTAACATATTCTATTAAAGCGAACATACCATAGCCTTGTGTTGTTGCTGCAATCCTGCTTCTTGAGGAGCTTGATAGTCCTTGCGCATATGGATCTATTAAACCCACAACATAACCTCTTCGTGAAAGCTCTATAGCAATATTAGAAAGCGCCTCTTTTGATCTCTGAAAGCCAGGAATAATTGCTATAAAAGGAACCCTATTTGTTTCTGAGGCAATCTTAGGTTTATATAAATCATAATAAATATACTGGCCATCCCCTGTATCAAGTTTTTCTAGCGTTATTTCTGTTTTGCCAAAGTTAAACTGTATAAGTGATGCAAGAAAGGAGCATACAAGAAGAATTGTAAATCCTGTTCTTAGACTCATGATTTTAAAGTTTGGGAAATTTATCTATATCTGAAATATCTTCTAATTTTGAGGGAAGTTTATTAAATGATTTTCTTGCCTCCACTATTTTTTCAGCTTTTTGCCCCCACACAAAATCTTTTAAAGAAAATACAATCCAAAAAACCAAAATAAGCTGTGCAAAGGTATAGATTGCTGTGATTATACGTAGTGTTTTAGGTGTCAACAAAAGCTCGGGAGCTGCCCATTTCGAGTGTATTAATTCAAAAGTAAAAAAAAGAACAATAGCAAGAAGAATTCTAATTAAAATTCGTCCATTAGCTATGATGAAAGTCATAATTCCTATATCTCTTATCGCCTTAAACATCACCACCAAGGCATGAAGCCCATAAGAACCATACCCAAACCTCCTGTTTTCCACATTCTTTCAACTAACTTTTCCTCCTCCTCTTTAACAATTTTTCTCCATTCTTCATGAGAAAAATCTTCTACTTTTTTGCCATACCTAATTGATGTTTCTTTGGCATTTTCAATTGCCTTGTCTCTGATTTTTTGCTTAACTTTTTTTGATTGTTTCGAAAAAAATTCTTGTACTTTTTCTTTCATTTTTAAATTATAAAGCTATTTTTATACTATCAAAGGTCATATAATTGTCTCTCTTCGGGTCTGTAGCTCAGTTGGTTAGAGCGCACCCCTGATAAGGGTGAGGTCGCCGGTTCAAATCCAGCCAGACCCACCATTTTTTTTGATAAAATCTAAAGATGATTAAAATCCTCAATTCAGAGAATAAGACAGACAAAAGAGCAGCAGAGCAAATAAAAAATATGATGTTGAAATTATGGCCTGATCTTGAGGATGATAAAAATTCTAATGTCCAGTTTCATTGCTCTACACAAACACCAGCTGGAAAGACTAGAGATATAGATCTCACTATAATTCTAAATTTTTCAGAACCTAAAATTTTAAAACCTACTTGGATAAAAAATGTTGGTACAAATTACAGCTTTCTTAAAGAAATCCAAGTAAAGAATTTGTGTATGGCGGTTGAGGTTAAACCACAAGATCCTAAAGATATCAAAATAATCGATGGTAATATTTTTGTTGAATATAATGGCCATAAAAAAAACGTAAAAGAACAAAGTGAAAAACAAAAATTTTCTCTTCAAAGTAGTTTTGGAAAAGATTCACCCTTTGTAACAAGGCTTATTTACTTAATGAGTGCCAGAGAAAATAATTTTCCAAAAAATATAAAACCTCAGTTTTGTGCTTGTATGAGAGATTCCAATTTTGAGGATATTATTCAAATAGCAATGACTCAAAAAGCACCTTTATTAAAAAATAATGGCAGAACAGCAATATTTGAATCAGGCAAAGAGTTATCAATAAAAAATGCACTTGATTCTGATATGTTTAAAACCATTGAAGTTTCAAAACTTACTAAACAAAAAGTTGACCAGATTACAAAATTAACATCTAGACTTCCAAACCGAAAAGATTGGATGAAAAATCTCGGGAAGAAACAAATTATTCTCCGAGGAAGGGGTGGAACAGGAAAAACATATCAAATGCTCAGCTGGGCTTATGAGGAATATATTGAGAATAATAAAAAAAGCTTATTCATTACTTATAATCATGCTTTAGCTGGAAATATAAGAATACTCATTGATGCTATGGATAAAAATAAAGGTGGATCAGGAGTAGAAATTATAACAATTCAAGCATTAATGACTAAGATAGCAAATCTTATAGATTTTGAACTTAGATTTGATGAAGAGCGTAAAAAGTATGCAAGTGATCTTTTGGATATTTATAACGAAATAGCTGAAGATCCCTTAAGTCCTATTGAAGATGTTAGTTATAGTGAATTTTGGTTAGACATTCTTGAAAATAAAATTGATGATGAGTTAGCTTCATTACTATCTGTAGATTATGTTTTTGTGGATGAAGGACAGGATGTAAAGCCAGCGGAGGCCTCAATAATACAGCTGATTTTTGGTCTGAACAAAATAGTTGTTTCTTATGGCATTAATCAATATACAAGAGATTTTTTTAACATAGATTATGAGGAATTAGATTTTGATTGGAGCATTCGTAAGAAGGGTAATTTTCCAGAAAACCTTGTAGCAAGACATACTTTAAGAACAGTGATGAGGTTGAGTGAAAATTTAAATGCTTTTGTCGAGCTACTGAATGATAAGTTAGGTATTGAAGATTTAGATGTACGGCCCTCAGATCAATTTCTTGGAGGAAAAGTTATAGTTTATGAGGGAAATTTAATGCAAGATAAAAAAACTACTTCAGAAATTTTTAATAATGCTTACGAAGAAGGCTGTTCAAATTCAGATATTCTTTTTTGTGTTCAATCGCAGAAAGGAAGATATGAAGATTTAAAAGATTATTGCAAGGAACAACAAATCCCCGTCTGGGATGGAACTTTAAAGGAAATTAGAGAGGAACATATACCTGAGGCAGATGAGGTAAGAGTGGTTCAATATATGTCATCTAGAGGACTTGAAGGCTGGTCCGTAGTATGTCTAGACTTTGAGCATTTCTGGGGAAAAATATATAACCATGTAATTGGTGAATTGGGGGATATTTTTGAATTATCTAGTAAATCGAAGTCAAATGAACTTTTAAAAAAACAAATGATAAATTGGCTTATGATTCCCTTAACAAGACCAATGAAAATTTTGTATATTCAAATTGAATCAAGATATTCAGAGATAGGTAAAGTTTTATATGAAATGCATGAAGAACTTGATGGAATCATTGAATGGAAGAGAGAGAATTTGAAATAGAACGAAGGAGTTTAATTCTAAATTTTTTTTAAAGCGTCTTTGTTTAATTCAAACAATAGAGTAATATTTCGATATGTCTAAGAAGAGTTTTTCATTCATATCTTTAGCTGCATTGATTTTTGTAGCAACCATTACATTTGACTCACTTAGCCATGCAGATGATTATGTTGATAATCATCAAGAAGTTGAGTGTTATGTTTGTCATACTGAAATTGAGGCTACCGCTTCTGTTGAAGTAGAAAAGATAACCACTAAACTTTATTTTATTGAACTTGATCTTGATGAATATCTTCTAGCTATCAATTTCGATTACTTCCTTACAAGAGCCCCTCCACAAAGATAAAGATCCCAATTATTTAAATTTTAATTTTTTAAAGGAGGTAAAATGAAAAATTATTTTTTAACACTTTTATTAAGTGTTTTTATACTAAATAACTTACATGCGCAGGAAGACGTAGAGGAAGTAGTTGTTACTTCATCACTTACATCTTCAGCTTTAGCAGATATAGAAGATCCTTTACACGTTGTTGAAGGTGATGATATCGACAGTTCTGCTACACAAAGTCTTGGTGAAACCTTAGATGATCTTCTGGGAGTCTCATCTCAAGATTACGGAGCTGCTGTCGGCAGACCTGTAATAAGAGGTATGACAGGTACAAGGGTAAAGATTCTAAACAATGGTTTTGTAGTTCAGGATGTATCTGGAATGGGCGGTGACCATACTAACGAAATTGACTTTAATGATATTAAACAAGTTGAGATAGTAAGAGGACCTTCATCTTTGCTTTATGCAAAAGGTACTGTTGGAGGAATTATTAATATTGTTGATGATTTAATAGCTAAAAAGGGTTTTAATGAACAGGAAATTAATCTTGGACTTGAAACACAAAGCGTAAGTGAAGGCGATTCCCAAAGCTTTTCATACAAAAATAACATTGCCGGTTTTAATGTGAGCCTTGCTTTTAAAGATTCAAGTTTTGGCAATTATGACATTCCTGATGGAGCTGTAATTCATATGGAGGAAGAACATCATGAAGATGAAGATCATGATGAGGACCATGAGGAAGAACATCATGAAGATGAGGAAACAAGTTTTCTAGCAAATTCTGATGCTGCAAAAACTGCTCAAAGGATTGGCATCTCCAAAACAGGAGACTGGGGATACTTTGGTGTTGGTTTCAGAGATCAAGAAAGCGTTTTTGGTCTTCCATACCATGTTGAACCACCCGGAGCGCACGGTGATGAACATGGTGATGAGCACGGTGATGAAGATGATCATGATGAGCATGGAGAAGAACGAATTTTTTCATCAACAAATTCAGAAGCTTTTGATATTCAGGGTGCCTACATGGTTAAAGGTGAAGTCTTGAAAAAAATTATGTTCAATTTTAGAGATACTGATTATATCCATACTGAGCAACATATGGAGATGGAAGAAGACCATGATGAACATGAGGATGAGGAAGAGCATGATGAACATGGTGGCCATGGAGGACCTACAAGTTTTCTAAATGATGCAACTGAGTTTTCTACAGTTTTCGATTTTGGGAATGATGTAGTTTCAAGAAAGCTAATGATGTCTTCAATTAATAGCGACATGGCTGTTGTTGGATCAGAAGCACATATGGCTCCAGTGACATCTGAAATGTTTATGCTAGGTTATTACACTGGTACAAACTTCGATGTTTATGACGTTAAATTTGGATTTAGATTTGACAAAATAAATAGACAAGGCGGCATCATTCATCATGAGGAAGAACATCATGAGGAAGATGATCATGGTGAAGAAGAAGAGCATGAAGAAGAGATTGACTACTATGATCTTGACTTTAATGAGTATAGTTATTCTTTCAGTCTAGGCAGAGAATTCTCTGATAATCTTGGAGCAAGTATAAATTTTGCGTCTGTAGCTAGAGCGCCTGGCGGCATGGAGTTATTCATGAATGGCCCACATTTAGCACGAGGTAGATTTGAAGTTGGTGACCCAGATTTAGATGTTGAAAATTCAAATAATATCGATGTTACTTTTGATTATAGAAATGGTGATTATTATGGATCACTCGCAGTCTTTAGGAATGATGTAAATAAATTCCTATATCTTCAAGATGTGGAAGAACATCATGATGAAGATGATCATGATGAAGAGGGTCATGACGAAGATGAACATGATGATCATGGTGGTCTTCAGAGAGCTGAGTATATGCAGAAAGATGCAAAATTTAACGGATATGAATTCCAATTTGGAAGAAAAATTGATCTTGCAAATGGTTATTTAGATTTAAGTTTTGGAAGAGATGCAGTAAATGGAAAATTTTCAGATGGTACGAAAGTATCAAGAGTAGTGCCGGCTAGAAATATCTATTCTGTAAAGTATGCAAATAATGATGCTTATGAATTGAAAGTTACTCTCAAAGATGTGGCGAAACAAGATGACATAGGTGAAGACGAAACAGTAACAAGTGGATTTCGAATGTTAGATTTAAAAGCAATGAAAACATTTGATTTCGCAGCTGGTTCAGAACTATCAGTTTCTGTTTTTGCTAATAACATTCTTGATGAGGTAGCAAGAAATCATACGTCTTTTGTTAAAAACGAAGTTCCTTTACCAGGAAGGAACGTAGGAGTTAGATTGAAATTAAATTTTTAATATATTGATGGGTTATTAAAACTCGTCCATATATTAGAAATTAATGATCAAATTATTCCTGCTAATATTGATATCCTTTTCTATTTTCTCAATTGAGGAAATAGAGGAGGTTATCACTACTGGCACTCTTCTTAAAGAATCTGAATCAAAGTTTTCCCCTGTAGAAATAATTACAGCAGAAAAATTCGATGAAATTGGTGTTTCAACTATTGCTGAAATAAGTAAATATTTATCTGCATCCTCTGGTTCACATTTTCAAACCAATACAATGGATGGAGTAGATCAGGGAATGTCTGCTATTACACTTAGAGGTCTTGATCATGCTTCTACATTGCTTCTAATAAATTCAAAAAGACAAACATTTACTGGCACGCCTTCATACAACGGAGAGGGTTATGTCGACGCAAATATTATTCCAAAAATTGCTCTTACAAAAATGGAAGTTCTTAAAGAAGGAGCAACTTCCGTATATGGTTCTGATGCTGTAGCAGGAGTCATAAATTTTATAACTGTAAAAAAATTTAGTGGATATAAGTTAGATTTAGACAGCCAATACTCTACTAATTACAACCAAAATGACATTGGTTTTGGTTTTCTTTATGGAAAAGATTTTGAGAATTTTGATTTGGTATTTGGTTTTGAAAGAATGGAAAGAACTCCACTTAAAGCCTATGAAATCGATCAAATTTCAGAATTGAGTGTAAGTGGTTTAGGCAACTCTTTTAAAATTTTAGGTGATGATGTAATTGAAAGTGGGTTATATGCTGGTGAATATTCAAACGGTCAAACAATTCCTGATCCAAATTGCATCGAAAATGGAGGAATATTAGACGGACGTTGCCGTTTTGCTTATGGAAGAGGATTTAATATTGTAAATGATGAGTCACATGAGAAGTTCTACACAAGTTTAATTAATAGAAATCACGATATTTCACTCATTTTTTCAAATGTAAAGGTAAACGATAATCCTCAATCCCCATCATATCCAGCACTTCCATTTCTTGCTAGAGATATTGAGCCAGGAGTAGGCGGTAGTCCCTTTAATGTTCCTGTAAGATGGTATGGTAGGCCATTAGGGGGCAGGTATCCTTGGAGAGAATCTCCAAAAGATATTTCTCAATATCATTTTAATTACAGTTTTCTTAAAGATTTTGAGAATTTAAGTTTAGAAACTTCCTTCACTCATAGTCAGCACGAAAACTTTCACAATAGACCTGATATTGTAGATTCTAGATTTTTATCAGCACTCTATGGAAATGGAGGTGAATCAGGAGATATGCAATGGAATATTTTTGATCCATCTCAAAACTCAATTGAACTTGTAGAGCACATCAAAGGTGCAGAGATATCAAAAAAAATCGGCGATCTCACAACTTTTGATATTCTTGCCCAAACTTCATACCGAAATATAAATCTAGCTTTTGGAACACAAGCTAGTATGGAAAACTTAGACATAAACTTCAATGAAATCTCACGAGCTGAATTTGATTCAGATGGCAAGATTATTAAAACAGCAGATCTATTTTTCCTTGGTGGAGGAAAAAATGTAAATGAGAGCCGCAATAAATATTCTTTATATTTTGAATTAGACAGCTCGTTTCTTCCTAATTTTGATTATCGTTTTTCTGGAAGGTTTGAAAAATCTGAGAATTTTTCATCCTTTGACCCTAAGCTGTCTTTTAAATATAAATTTTTTGAAAATTTATCTTTCAGAATTTCATCTGGCACTTCTTTTACTATGCCTTCTATGGGACAAATGTTTTCAAGTGATATTAAATTGGGCAGCGTAAGAGATATTGAAAGTTCAGTGTTTGTAAGACAAGCACAAATAGGTAATGCAGATCTTAAACCAGCAGAATCAACAAATACTAATTTTGGTTTAATTTATGGTAATAATGGAAACAGACTTAGTTTTGATTATTGGGAAATAGACTTTGAAAATAGGATTGAAGGACAAAGTGCCCAAGCTTTACTAAGTGAAGATCCTTTCGGCCCATCAATTACAAGAAATGAATTAGGAGATCTAATAGGTGTCACAACAACTTATTTTAATGAAGAATCAACAGTTCTTAGCGGCATTGATTATGGATTAAGTACAGTTAAGAGCTTTTTTAATAGTGAGGTTGAATTAATTCTACAAGGAACAAACTTGATTGAATTTTTAACACCAGAGCAGAGTGAAAATGGCACAATTATGATTAATCGTGTTGGTAAACATAATTTTGATGCACACACTCATTCATTGCCAAAAAATAGAATAAATACTTTTATAAATTACAAAAAAAATAAATCAAAATATTCACTAATTGCAAGATACCTGGATGGATACATAAATAACCGAACAATTTCATCTAAAGCTTTATCACTTGGCTATAAAAATAAAGTTGATTCAAGTTTAATTTTTGATATTTCTTTAGAACTGCCAATTTCACAATACCTACAAATTAACAATAATTCTGGTGATTATGATTTAAAGACTTCTATTGGAATAATAAATCTTTTCGATGAAAAGGCTCCAAGACTATACAATGCACCTGACTTTAGTTGGGATTCGCGCTTACATGATCCTAGAGGAAGAATGATAAGGGTAAATTTTCAACTAATATTCAATAATTAATTTTCACATTTTTGTAACAACAAAATAGTATATTATTTACCAATGAAAAATTTATTAGCTCTTCTGCTTTTAAGTTTTATTACTCTGGCTGATGATAAGGGACATGAATCTCTAATGGCGACCCTTTATGTTCAAGAATCTGCAGAGTATAAAGCTCACATTAGAACAACTTTTAAAACTGCCGAAGCTACAATTCCATTTCTTCTAAAACAAAAGGAAATTTCAGCTTCAGTTGATCAAATGAATGGAGAGAAGAATTTTTTTGATAAGCCACCTGCGATCATTCTGGATGTTGATGAAACAGTCTTTAATAACAGCGCATATCAAGCTCGTTTAATAGTAAATAATACTAATTATCCAGATGGGTGGATAGAGTGGGTAAAAGAAGAGAAAGCCACTTTTTTACCAGGAGCCTTATCCTATATGAAAACTGCAAAAGAACTTGGCGTTGAAATCTTTTTTGTAACAAATAGACTCCATGAATTAGAACCAGCTACAAGAAATAATCTTGTTAAAGAAGGGTTTGATTTATCTGATGATATAGATCAAATCTTAACTAGATATGAGAAACCATCATGGGATAGAAATAAAACCTCCCGAATAGCTCTTATTGCAGAAAATTACAGAATCATACAAATTATTGGAGATAATCTTGGAGATTTTATCGATGGCCAACAAAATAAGAAATCATCTAATTTCCGAAAATCTATAGTAGAGCAAACAGACTCTTTCTGGGGTTTTGTTTGGTTCATGATTGCAAATCCAACGTATGGCGACTGGGAAGGTTCAGTGATTGATTATGATTATGAACAATCTGAAAATGATCAAATAAAGAAAAAGCTCAATGCTTTAGACTTAAAAAATGAATAATTTTTTTAAGTATCTTTTAGTGGCTATTATTTCATCCATAGTTACTTTTTTGATAATCAACCAATATGCGCCTCTATTGATTGAGGTGCCTGAAAAAGATCAAAAAATTCTTCCTATAGATTTTAAAAAAGATGTTAATCCTAAAGAACTGAAACAGGTTGATGTTAAAGCTAGAAATATAATCTTGCTTATAGGTGATGGAATGGGGCCAACACATATTTCAGTCTATAGAAATGTTCAGGGAGGACCTAATCATAAGTTATCTTTTGATGAATTCGATTTTTCAGGATATGTAAAAACTCATGCTTATAATTCTTTAGTTACAGACTCAGCTGCGTCTGCAACAGCATTCAGTTCAGGCGTCAAAACTATAAATAGATATGTAGGTGTGGATCACAATAATAAACCTACTAAAAATATAACTGAAATGCTCTTTGAAAAGGGCTTTGTAAATACAATAATCTCTACTTCAGAAATTACTCATGCTACACCAGCAGCCTTTGCCTCTCATGTAAGTTCAAGATATGAAAAAGAAAAGATAGCTGAACATATTTACAATTCAAAAAATCACATAGTGCTTGGCGGTGGGACTGACTATTTTCTCCCAATTGAGGAAGGAGGGATAAGAGAAGACGGGGTAAATTTTGTAAAAAAAATAAAAAAGAATTTCCATTATCTTGAAACAAAAAAAGACATAGATAATTTTAATTACATTGACAGAAAAAGAATATTTGGTTTTTTTGCTGAAGATGATTTAGAAAGAACAGAATTTGAACCAAACCTGTTAGAAATGTTAGATTTTTCTATCCAAGAATCTAAAAGGATGATTGCAGATGGATGTAAAGGATTTTTTATTATGGCAGAGGGTTCAAAGATAGATTGGGCATCACATGATAATGATTACGAATATTATTTAAAAGAAATGCAGGAATTTGAAAAAACAGTTGAGAAAGCTCTCAATTATGCGCAAGAAAATAATGATACTCTTGTAATAGTTACAGCAGATCATGAAACTGGAGGACTTCTTATTGAGCAAGATGATGCACGTTACAGGGAGACAGGAAAAATGAAAATTTCATGGAATACAGCCATTGGGAGAGGCACTCATACTGGAATTATGATTCCAGTATTTGCTCAAGGACCTGGAGCAGAAAATTTCTCTGGTGTAATGGATAATACCGATGTATTTTTTGCAATGAAAGAAGCATTAGGAATAGAAAATTTAGAGGATTATCAGTGCAACTAGGCATTTTATAATGACTTCATATTTTTCCAAGAATACTATTTTCTCAGGCTTATTTTTCTTCTTCGTTCTTTTTTCATTATTTGTGCTGAGGCCATTTAGAAACACAATAGCAGCTAATATTGGAACTGGCGATCTTCCCTTTTATCTATTAATAATTGTTATTGTTATGCTGCTAGTAAATCCAATTTATTCATTGATAGTTTCTAAAGTTCGTCTTTCAAAACTTGTGCCATCTATTTATGGTTTTTTTATTTTATGTTTATGTGGTTTCTACTTCACTTATAACTATTTTCCAGAAGTTCTTGCTGTAAAAACATTTTTCTATGTTTGGTACAACATATTTAATTTTTTTGTAGTAGCTATCTTTTGGGCAATGACAGTTAACTCTTTCGATATTGAGGATGGAAAAAAATTCTTTGGAATTATTAGTGGATTTGGTTCTTTAGGTGCTTCATGTGGAGGTGCTTTTGTTGACGGCTTCCTTTATGACAAAGAGAATCTTTCTCTCTTGATAGCAGTATCATCCTTATTATTGGCAATTTTCTTTTCCTCTCGCGTTCAAAGAGAAGAGGTTGTTTTAAACACATCAGGAGATAACACACTATCGAGCACTCTTGAGCAGTTTTCACAAATAAGAACAAATTCTTTGATTAGACAATTCGTTCTTTATGCATTCGTTTGGACATGTCTATCAACAGCACTTTGGTTCTTTCAACTTGAAATTATCAACAACTACACAAACGATTCAGCTGAAAAGACTAGGATATTTGGAAGAGCAGACTCAATTGTTCCTTTAATCACTTTATTTATCCAAATATTTCTTACTGCTTCAATTCTAAGATCCAAAGTTCTTGGGATAAAGTTTGTCCTTACAGTCTATGGTTTGATATTCTCTTTGGCTTTCCTAGCAGTTTCAGGATATTTCTCTGATTACTTATTGGCATCTTCAGCGGTACTAATTTTTCTAATCTTACAAGGAGTGATGCGACCATTTGAGTATGGGTTAAATAAACCAGCTCGTGAAGCTGTTTACACCACACTCAATTCAAAAGAAAAATATAAATCTACAGTTTTCATCGATACATTCACTAATAGATTTGGCGATGCTTCAGGAGGTCTACTTTTTAATATGTTGTTTTCTTTAGGTTTGGTTGCCTATATAGCTCCACTTGCAATTATCCCTCTTGCAATTTATCTAATGTATCTAGGTCTTGGAATTTCTAAAAGTGTCAGTGTTGTGAAATCTAAGTAATTAATCTAAAGAATTAGTTGAATTTTTTAAATTCAAACATAAAATATCCACTTCATATTATGCTTACTAAAGAAAAAATTTTAAGAGCACCTAAGAAAAATTATATGGACAAAGATCAACTGTCCTTTTTCAAAACTCAACTTAACGAACTTAAGAAAGAGACGTTGAAGCATATTAAAGATGCTAAAGATAGACTAAGCAATCCACCTGCCTGCAGTGATGAAGTAGACCGTGCTCAACATGAGATTGATTCTATGCTTTTTCTTAGAATAGTTGAGCGTGAATCTAAACTTCTGCCAAAAATTGATAAGGCTCTGCTAAGAATAAAAGCTGGTGACTACGGGTACTGTTTAGAAACTGGTGATCCTATTGGTTTAGAGAGGCTTATTTCTAGACCAACTGCAGAATTTTGTGCAGAAGTAAAATCAATAAACGAAGAAAAAGAAAAGCATTTCGCAGATTGATACTTATACAATAAGGGTTTAACCTTTGTTTATGAAAAATTTCATTTCTATTCTATCCATATTCATTATTGTCAGTTGCTCAAGCGGGAAAACTCCAGTTGAAGAGGGGCTTGAAAGTCAAATCTTGCATTGGGGAAACGGTAGCGAACCACAAGGTATTGACCCACATATTGTCACAGGTGTTCCAGAACATCATATTTTAATTGGTGTTTGTGAAGGTCTTACAATAACTGATCCAAAAGGTGGGAGAGAAAACCTCCCCGGAGTTGCAGAAAGCTGGACTCTAAAAGAGGATCAAAAAACGTATGTTTTCAATTTCAATCCAAATGCAAGATGGTCTAATGGTGATCGTGTCACACCTGAAGACTTTGTTTGGTCTTGGCAAAGAGCATTAACCCCAACACTCGGTTCACAGTATTCAGAAATGCTTTTTTATGTGAAAAATGCAAAAAAGTTTTATGACGGTGAAATTAATGACTTTTCTGAAGTTGGTGTGAAGGCAATTTCAGATTACGAACTTGAAGTTGAACTGGAAAACCAAACACCATTTTTTGTAGGCCTACTTGCTCATTATTCTACATGGCCCGTACATAAAGAAACGGTTTTGAAATTTGGTGAAATGGATGATAGGAGTATGAAATGGACAAGACCTGGTAATCATGTCTGTAATGGTCCAATGAAGTTAAAAAGTTGGGAGCTAAATAAAAAGATTGTTGTGGAGAAAAATGAATTTTACTGGGATGCGGATAGAGTAAAATTAAATGAAATTCATTATTACCCAATTCAAAATGAATCTACAGAAGATAGAATGTTTAGAGCAGGCGCTCTACACGTCACAAATGTAGTGCCACAAGAAAAATGTCCTGTTTACCTTGAGAATAAAAACCCATCTTTGAGAATTGACCCTTACATGGGTACTTATTACTACAGAGTGAATACCACTTTGCCTCATTTATCAGATTCAAGGGTAAGAAAAGCATTGGCGATGGGAATTAATAGGAAATTAATTGTTGAAAAAGTATCTAAATGTGGACAAAAAACTGCTTATTCATTTACTCCTCCAGGAACTTCTGAATATTACCCTGATACAGTAGTTGAATTTAATCCAGAAAAGGCTAAAGAATTGTTAACAGAAGCAGGATATCCAGATGGAGATGGATTTCCAACAATTGAAATTCTTTTCAATACTCAGGAGGGCCACAGAAAGATTGCTGAGGCAATCCAACAAATGTGGAAAGTAAATTTGGGTATAAATGTTGAAATCTATAATACTGATTGGAAAGTTTATTTAAGTAGACAGGATAATTTAGACTATCAAATTTCAAGAGCTGGATGGATAGGAGATTACCAAGATCCAAATACTTTTCTTGAAATAATGAGACCAGGAAGGGGTAATAATCAAACAGGCTGGGTTAACTATGAATATGAGAGATTGGTTGCAGAGGCTAATAAAACTTCTGATCAGGAAGAAAGATATAAAAAGTTGATGGAGGCAGAGCGAATATTAATAGATGAAATGCCACTTATTCCAATTTATACCTATGTGAAGCAATTTCAAATTCACCCTGATGTGAAAGGTTGGGACGCAAATATTCTTGATCATCATCATCCAAAGTTTGTTTATCTAGAGAGAGACTAGTTTAATGATTGGAATAATTCTTAGAAGAATTCTAATTGCAATTCCAGTATTAATAATTGTTGCGAGCATAACTTTTTTTCTTACAAGGTTGGCTCCAGGAGGACCATTCGATGCAGAAAAAAAACTCCCTCAAGAAGTAATTGATAACCTTAATGAGGTCTATAATCTCAATGCACCAATATATGAACAATTTTTTGATTACTTTTCTAATGTAATAGTTGGTGATTTTGGTCCTTCTTTTAGATATCCAGGACGAACTGTAACTGAAATGATATCTACAGGACTGCCTGTAACTTTTGAGTTGGCCTTTTATGCAATATTATTTGCACTTTTTATAGGTCTTTTATCTGGAACAATTGCTGCTTTAAAAAGAAATACCTTTCTTGATTATTTTCCAATGGCTATTGCCATGCTTGGAATATGTGTACCCACATTCCTATTAGGGCCTTTCTTAGTTCTTATTTTTGGAATTAATTTTGAGCTTCTGCCAGTATCAGGTTGGGATACACTTCCTGGTGATAAGATTCTTCCCTCTATTACTCTAGGAGCTGCTTACGCTGCATATATTGCCAGATTAGGAAGGGGAGGAATGATAGAAATATTAGGTCAAGACTTTATTAGAACAGCAAGAGCTAAAGGACTTACTGAGAGAAAGGTTGTGATTAATCACGCTTTGCAAGGTGGCATCCTGCCGGTAGTATCTTTTTTAGGACCAGCTATTGCAGGTCTTTTAGCTGGTTCTTTTGTGGTAGAGACAATTTTCCAAATTCCTGGTTTGGGAAAATTTTATGTAGAAGCGGCTTTCAATCGTGATTACACAATGATACTGGGCACAACAATATTTTTTTCCGCAATGATTATTTTTTTCAATTTAGTTTCAGATATATTAGTTTTAATTTTGAACCCTAGGGCAAGAGATTCATGAGTAATTCTTCTTTGTGGTCTGATGCTCTAAGAAAGCTTTTGAAAAATAGGGCAGCAATGTTTGGTGTATTAATTCTTGTATCTCTAATCATTTTAGCTATTTTAGCTCCAGTTATATCTCCTTACCCATACGATTACCAAAATTTAGAACTTGGAGCATCGGCTCCTTCAAGCGCACATTTATTGGGCACTGATACTTTAGGAAGAGATCTTCTTAGTAGGCTTCTTTATGGTTCTAGAGTATCTCTAATGGTTGGTTTTGTCGCAACAGCTGTAGCTTTAGTTATAGGTGTTACTTGGGGGATTGTTTCAGGCTACTACGGAGGGAAAGTAGATGCTGTAATGATGAGAATAGTTGATATTTTATATGGCTTACCTTTCATAATTTTCATCATTTTATTAATGGTTGTATTTGGGAGAAACATCTGGCTTCTTTTTGGTGCTATTGGAGCAGTTGAATGGTTAACAATGGCAAGAATAATAAGGGGACAGGTGCTAAGTATAAAAAACCAAGAATATGTCCTCTCAGCAAAAGCAATGGGAGTATCAAATTTTTATATGTTTAGAAGACATATTTTCCCAAATGTTCTAGGACCAATTGCAGTCTATGCTACTTTAACTATTCCACAAGTTATGCTTCTAGAGGCTTTTTTAAGTTTCTTAGGGTTGGGGATTCAACCTCCAATGAGCAGCTGGGGAACGCTAATAAGATATGGCGTTGAATCTATGGAAGAATACTGGTGGTTATTAGTTTTTCCTGGAATTACTTTTACCATCACATTATTTTCTCTAAACTTTTTTGGTGATGGCCTTAGAGACGCTTTAGATCCAAAAACTTCTTCAGATTAAAATTAAGAATATTTTATTGCTGCAGATAAAAGCTCTCTTGTATATTCTTCTTTGGGTTTTTCAAAAATTGATTTGGCATTACCTTCTTCAACCATTTCGCCATTTTGCATTACAAGAATTCTGTCAGACATTGCTCTAATTACTTTCAAATCATGACTTATAAATAAATAAGTCAAACTGTATTTTTCTTGAAGCGATTTAAGTAAATCAATAATTTGAATCTGAATAGACCTATCCAGAGCAGAAGTTGGTTCATCTAAAATAATAAATTTAGGTTTAAGTATTATTGATCTAGCTATAGCTATTCTTTGTCTTTGACCTCCTGAAAACTCATGTGGATATTTGAATCTATACTTTGGATCAAGCTCAACCTCTCTCATAGTTTGTTCTATCAAATCATTTCGTTCTTTTTTACCCAGATTCATATGAATATCTAAACCTTCTCCGATAATATCTCCCACAGTAAGTCTTGGGGAAAGTGATCCATAAGGATCTTGAAAAATAATTTGGATATCTTTCCTGACGCTGCGGTCTTTAATAGATGAAATTTCCTTTCCATCAAAAATAACTGAACCCTTATAAGGAAGTAAATTGGCAATAGCTCTTCCAAGGGTAGATTTACCCGAACCTGACTCCCCAACAAGACCAATAGTGGTTTTTTTATTTATTTTTAGATTTACATTTTTCACTGCATGAAAATAATTTTCTTTAAAAATATTTTGAGACTCGATTCTATAAAAAACATCAAGATCACTTATTTCAACCAGAGGTTTGGGTTCTGATTTAATTTTAGTTTTTTCTTTTGGAATTGATGCAAGTAGAAGTTTAGTGTATTCCTCTTTAGGATTAGTAAAGACTTTTTTTGTTTCACCAATTTCAACAATTTTTCCCTCTTTCATTACTGCTACTTTGTCAGAAAATTTATCGACAAGACCAAGGTCATGAGTAATGAAAAGAATAGACATACCAAGCTCTTTTTGAAGTTTAGACATTAAATCTAGTATTTGTGCTTGAATTGTTACATCTAAAGCAGTTGTAGGCTCATCTGCAATAAGTAGTTTTGGATTATTTACTAAAGCCATAGCAATCATAACTCTTTGTCTTTGACCTCCTGAAAGTTCATGAGGAAAAGATTTAAACCTTCTTGAGAGATCAGGTATTTCAACAAGATCTAATAATTCAAATGCTTTATTCTTTGCTTCTTTTTTAGAGGTTTTGCTATGAGTAATAATAGCTTCAATAATTTGATCACCAACTCGATGAAATGGATTCAATGATGTCATAGGCTCTTGAAAAATCATTGATACAATATTTCCCCTTACTTGCCTCAAGCTTTTGTTATCGAATTCTAAAATATTTTCTCCCTCAAATATTATTTTTGAATTCTTTGGATGCATTGCCTTTGGATAAGGAAGAAGTTTTAGAATCGACATTGCTGTTACAGATTTTCCAGAACCTGATTCACCAACTAACGCTAAAGTTTGATTCTTATCAATCTCAAACGAAATATTATCTACTGCTCTAAAGATATTTTCTCTTAACTTAAAATCTACAGATAAGTTTTTTATTTCAAGTAATTTAGACATAACAGATAAAGCATTTTAACTCTAGGATGTTGTAATTAACAAGAATGCTATATATTATTTGTGTTCTTGTGGGGCTGTAGCTCAGCTGGGAGAGCACCTGCTTTGCACGCAGGGGGTCAGGAGTTCGATTCTCCTCAGCTCCACCAATTTAAAATGAATCAAAAAATATATTTTGTTGATACATTTACTGAAAAAACTTTTTCAGGGAATGCTGCTGGTGTTGTTTTCCATAAAGGCGAAATAGATGGAAACACAATGCAAAATATAGCGTTTGAAAATAATCTTTCAGAAACAGCTTTTATAAATACTGCCAAAGAAAATGAAATTAAATTTTATAGTCCGACAATAGAAGTGGATTTATGTGGACATGCAACGTTAGCTTCAGCATTTATTTTTTTCAACTTCATAGATAAAAAAGCAACAGACACCATTTTTAAATCGAATAGAGGCGAACTAAAAGTTACCAAAAAAGAGGATTCATTAGTAATGTCACTTCCTAAAGATTATCCAAGAAAGATAGATGATATAGAGAAAATTTCGGATGCACTAAATTGTCAGGTTATTGAAGTTTTTAGAGGTATTGATGATTTTCTTGCGATTGTAAAAGATGAAAGCATTGTTGAAACGATTGATCCGAATATAGAAAAAATTGCAGAATTAGATTCGAGAGGCCTAATTGTTTCTGCTAAAGGAGAAACTACTGATTTTACCTCAAGAGTATTTGGTCCAAATGTAGGTGTTGATGAAGACCCAGTTACTGGATCAGCACATGCTTTACTGGCAACTTATTGGGGCGATGTTCTAAATTTACAAAAAATGAAAGCGAGACAAGCATCTAAAAGAGGCGGCGAGTTAGTCTGCGAAGTTCTAGAAAATAATGTAGAAATTACTGGTAAGGCAAAACTTTATTTACAAGGCGAGATTTATTTTTAGTTATAAAAAAACAATAAATGGTAAAATGTACAAATGATGGGATATAGTCCAATACAAAATCTAGAGACATTATTTGAGATGCCAAATTTTTTATACTTCTATATTCCAATAATAATTGTAGCTGGAATATTAAAAGCTTTTGCACTGTGGATATCAGCTAGGAGAGGCGAAAAATTTTGGTTTGTATTTTTTATACTGGTGAATCTTCTTGGAATTCCAGAAGCAATTTATATTTATTTAAAAAAACGAAGGAGCAACAAAGATGATTAAAGAGGGAATTGTTACGGTTCTTTTAACTACTTCTCTTGGAGAAATAAAAATAGAACTAAACAAAGAGTTAGCACCTATTACAACTCAAAATTTTGTTAAATATGTTGAATCTGGTTTTTACGATCAAACTATTTTTCACAGAGTAATAGAAAATTTTGTAATTCAAGGCGGTGGACATAATGAGGATATGTCAATGAAAGATAGAGATCTTGAGCCTATTCAAAATGAAGCAAATAATGGCTTAAAAAATGAAAGAGGTTCTATTGCAATGGCTAGAACTGCAGAACCTCATTCAGCTTCATCACAATTTTTCATAAACTTACAAAATAATTTCACTTTAAATCATACTTCTGAAACATCTAGGGGATGGGGGTATGCAGTTTTTGGAAAAGTTTCAGAGGGAATGGATGTTGTTGATAAAATAGCAATGACTGAGACAGGAGTTTTTCCACCACACACAGATGTGCCAGTAGAGCCTATCTTAATTTTAAAAGCTTCAATAGTTGAATAATGGAAATGAGATTAAAAGATAAAGTAGCACTTATCACGGGAGGAGCCTCTGGATTTGGTAAAGAAACAGCTCGTTTATTTAAAGAGCAAGGCGCAACTGTTTTTATAAGTGATATAAATTCTGAACGTGGAAAGACTGTAGCTAAGGAATTAGATATAGATTTTTTTGAGCATGATGTAACTGATTCGAAAAGGTGGGAGGAGGTCATAAATGAAATTGAAGCTAAAGCTGGTAGTTTAAATATTTTAGTAAATAATGCCGGTATAGGTTTTATATCTGATGTTGAGTCAACTACTGAAGAAGATTGGGAGCTTGTTCATAAAGTAGACTTAGATTCAGTATTTTTAGGATGTAAATATGCCTTGCCATTAATGAGAAAATCAGGAAATGGCTCGATCATAAATATTTCTTCTATATCTGGTATAGTTGCCGGACATAATTTTGCTGCTTATAACAGTGCTAAAGCAGGTGTAAGACATTTATCAAAGTCCGTGGCTTTGCATTGCGCAAGAACAACTGATCTAGTGAGGTGTAACAGCATACACCCTGTATTTGCTAAAACAGAAATGATGCAAGCTTTTTTTGAAAATGCTAGCGAAGAGTTATTGGGAAAGTTAGAAAAACAAATTCCTATAAGAAAATTTGCAGAATCAATAGATGTTGCTAATGGAATTTTATTTCTGGCATCTGATGAATCAAAGATGATTACAGGTACAGAGCTTGTTATCGACGGAGGTTTATCAGCTCAATAATGGATCAAGAAAAATTAAAGAAAATAGACAATCGATTCCAAAGCGTTCTTGATAGACTCTCTCTTGAAAAACTTGATACCTATTTATACAGATTCAAAGGTAAAAATGCTGGTATACAAAGAATATATGGTGGCCAAGTCATAGCGCAAGCATACATAGCTGCTAACTCAACACTTGATGAAGATGTTCATCTCCATTCACTGCATGCCTATTTTCTTCGTCCAGGTGTTATTAAACAACCAGTATTATTTAGTGTCGACCCTATAAGAGATGGTAGAAGTTTTTTTACTCGAACAGTAAAAGCAATACAAAATAATGAAGTTATTTTTACAATGTCAGTCTCATTTCATAAACACGAAGAAGGTTTTTCACATAGCATAGATATGCCAGATATACCTGGACCTGACGAGTTAAAAACAGAAATTGAAATGCGAGAGGAAAACATAGATTTAATCCCTGAAGATTTAAGACCATTTTTCTTAAAGGAGAGAGAGATATCATTAAAAATTGTTGAATGGAATGATGTTTTTGACCCTCAAAAACTACCTCCGGTAAGAAATCTTTGGATGAAGCCAAATGGAAAATTACCTGATAAAAATGAGATACATCATGCATTTTTATCATATGTTTCTGACTCGGGTTTACTTGCTCCTTGTTTGTATCCACATGGATTAAGTTATATGTCACCTAATTTAATGATGGCTAGCCTAGACCATACAATGTGGTTTCATAAACAAAACTTTAGATGGGATGATTGGATTCTCTACTCAACAGATAGCCCATATACTGGTAATGCACGAGGGCTGGGCAGAGGCACTTTTTTTACTAGAGAAGGAGATGTTGTTTCTTCTGTAACTCAAGAAGGTTTATTGAGAATTAAGACCTCTTAATGTTTTAAGGAAAATTTTAATCTTTTCTGGATCTAAATCAGGAGTAAGTCCCTCACCAACATTAAAAATATAATTTTTCCTATCTTTAAATTTTGTAAAAATTTCATGTACCTTTAATTTGATTTCTTCCTCATTTTTTTTGAAAAAATCTGGATTAAGGTTTCCCTGTATTGTTATATCTTCATCTATATAATTTTCGATTTGATCAGAAGAATTTATGCTATATGCTTTGAAAGACGATTCATGAATAAAAGTAGAAAGAAGCTTGCCGCGGTTATAAAGAATTAAGGGAACTTCCCCATTTAGAGCTTCATAAATTTGATTTACATACTTCAGAGAAAAATCTACATAATTATTTTCAAGAATCCCTGCCCAAGAATCAAAAATTTGAATACAGTCTGCGCCATGTTGCACTTGTCTTTTTGCATATTCAATACAGCAATCTGTAAGTATTTGTAAATATCTTTCCGCATCTCTAGAGTTTTCAGATATATATGATTGAATGCTTTTAAAATCTTTTGGCGATTGTCCATAAAACATATAAACAAATAGTGTCCAAGGACTTCCGGTAAATCCTATAAGAGGAACATTTACATTTTCTTTTATTAGAGAAGTTGCACTGTAAACATATTGGATTTTGTCATGAAATTCATTGGTATTTAAATCTAATTTGTCCATTGATGAAAGTGACTTCTCAAATATTGGACCCTTCCCTTTTACAAAATTTACTTTTAAACCTAAAGCATCCGGAATTGTAAGAATATCTGTAAAAGTTATTGCCGCATCAAGATCAAATGCATTTAAAGGCTGCAAAGTAAGCTCTTTACAAATTTCAGGTTTTTTAATCATCTCAAAAAAATCTTTATATTGAGATCTTACCTCTCTGTACTCTGGCATATATCTGCCGGCCTGTCTCAAGAGCCATACAGGAATATATGGAGCTTCATTTTCTTGGTTGAGTGCTTTTAAAAAATAATTATTCAAAGTTATCTATATTCAAAGTTATCTATAAAGTTAATTAAAAATTTTAGAATTTTATTTGGTTCATTTGATTTGCTTAAAAAAGGAACGCCAATTTTTTTTAGCAAAACTAAATTTATTCCGTTTCCATCATTTTTCTTGTCTAATTCCATTGCACTTAGAATTTTATCTGCATCTAGCTCTATATCACTTAGATTATATTTAAAACTATTTAGAAGATTTTTAGATTTTGTAAAACTTTCTTCATCTAAAAATTTCTCTTGATAGGAAAATTCTAAAGCCATTTTCATTCCAATTATTACCGCATGACCATGAAGTATTGGATTATTTTGATTTATAGATTCGATTCCATGGGCAAATGTATGTCCAAAATTTAAGAATTTTCTTTGCCCAGCTTCCAGAAAGTCTTCTGTGACAATTTTTGTTTTTATCTCTATAGATCTTTTTGTTTGTTCTTCTAGAAAATCATTATCACGGCTAGTAATTTTTTCAATATTCTTTAATAAAGTATCGACATCGTTATCTGAAGTTATAATCGCGTGTTTTAATATCTCAGCAAGCCCATTGAGATACTCTTGCTCGTCTAGTGATTCTAAAAAATTTGTACAGACAATAATTTTTTTGGGATTAAAAAAAGAGCCAACTAAATTTTTATAACTTTCAAAATTTACTCCTGTTTTCCCTCCTACCGAAGCATCAACCTGTCCTAGTAACGATGTTGGAATTATTATTAAATTTATTCCTCTCATATATATTGATGAGGCAAATCCACCTAAATCTGTCGTAGCTCCACCACCTATTGCAATAAGATGATCATTTCTGTTGCACCCATTGTCTTTCAGGAATTTAAGAATTCTAATAGTTGACTGTAAATCTTTCTCTTTTTCAGGACTTTTAACAAGATAAACATTTTCGTTTAACAATTTATTCATTTGTGGATTCTTTTCCAAAACTCTTTCATCACATACAAAAAACATCTTTCCGTGCTCAGGGAAACTTTCTGAAATTTTAGAAATTTCTTTCTGATAAAGAATTTCTACCTCTTGTTCTTGATTCTTAAAAATGATTTTTTTCATTATTTTTTATCCAGTCTACAACTTCATCAATATTTTTTTTATCAATATCAATAGTAGCAATAGATGACTCAATATAATATTGCCTTCTTTTTTTGAGTAATTGACTAAACCCTTTAATGTCCATATCTTTCATTAATGGACGAAACTCTCTTCTTCTTGTAGACCGTTCATAGAGAATTTCTTCACCACCATCTAGAAAATAAGTTCTTTCTTTAGATAAGAAATTTCTAGAGCCTTCATTAGTAATGATGCCACCCCCTGTAGCTAGAACAAATTTTGTTTTATTTTGAAAATCAATTAAAGATTTATTTTCAATATCTCTAAAAAAGCCTTCACCATCTTCTTCAAAGATATCTTTAATATTTTTCTTTAATTTAGCTTCAATAATTTTATCTAAATCGTAGAAATCAACTAAAAGACTTTCAGCTAGTTTTTTACCAACTGTGCTTTTACCAGATCCCATCATGCCTACTAAAAAAATTCTCATTTTTACATTATTTTGTGAATGTGAATAATAATATATAAATGCTTACAGTCATAAAATCATTAGCTTTATTTTTTCAAATAATGTTTATATTCATTGGTTGTATTTTTTTATATGTTGATAAAAATACTCCAAACCTAGACTTAATTTCTGAAAGTGAACTTCAACAACCCATTAGAATTTATTCTAAAGACGGAAAGTTAATTGGATTTTTTGGCATTGAAAGAAGAGAATTAATAAGTTTTGAACAAATTCCAGAAAATCTTAAGAATGCTGTATTAGCAGCAGAGGATAAAGATTATTTCAATCATTCAGGTGTAAAAATCTCAAGCTTAGTGAGGGCTCTGTTAGGAGAATTAACAGGCTCACCATCTGGAGGTGGAGGCACCATATCAATGCAAGTAGTGAGGAGTTATTTGCTGTCTACAGAGAGAACTTATGAAAGAAAATTAAAAGAAATTTATTTAGCTTGGAGATTAGAAGAATTTATGTCCAAGGAAGAAATTCTTCAGCTTTACTTCAACAAGACATTTTTAGGAAATAGAAATTATGGGTTTAAGGCAGCCTATGATTATTATTTCGGTAAAAATTTTAATGAAATATCTATAGCTGACTCAGCGACACTTGCTGCAATTTTACAGAGGCCATCAGCTATAAATCCCAAAAAAGATCCAGCAAAGACAAAGAAGAGAAGAAATTTAATTTTAAAGAGAATGTTTGAAGAAGACCTAATATCTTCAAATCAATATCAACAATCAATTTTAGAAAATATAGACTCAAAAACTTACCCTCCCATCTTGGAGTTAGAAGCCCCACATTTTTCTGAGAGTATTAGAAAAAAAGTCTTACAAATTTATGGGAGTGATGCATTCAAATTAGGTTTAAATGTATACACAACTTTAGATTCAGAAATGCAGATAAATGCAATAAATTCTGTGAACGAAAATCTTTTTAGATATCAGAAAAATGCTAAAGAAAATAACTTAAATGAAAATGGTACCCCTGTAGAGGCAGCTTTCATCGCTATGGATTACACATCTGGAGAAATAAAGGCCTATGTAGGAGGTAATAATTTTCAAGATTCAAAGTTTGATAGGGTAACAGCTAAGCTGATGCCTGGCTCAACAATCAAGCCATTCATCTATTCTTGTGCATTTGAAAATGGCTTAAGGCCAGCAACAGTTGTGGTAGATGGGCCAATCATTGTTAAAGATGAATTATTAGAGGACTATTGGAGACCAAAGAATAATTCTGGTAATTTTCATGGACCAGTAAGATTGAGAGAATCTTTAATTGAATCTCTAAATTCTGTATCTATAAAACTGACCGACATGCTTGGATTTGAAAAAATGAACAGCTGTTTTGATAGATATGGCTTTAGTAGTTCAATGGACATTAAAGACCTATCTGGAGCATTAGGAAATGGATTAATTTCACCTTATGAATTAGCACAGACTTTTTCAATATTCCCAAATAGCGGCACATCAGTTGATTTTTTCATGATTGAAAAAATTACTAATAGGAAAGGTGAAGTATATTTTCAAAATACCTCGAAAGGAAATAAGGAAAGATTAGGTAAAGAAATAGCATTTATTACCAGAGAAATTTTAAAAGAGGGATTAGATAGGTTTCTTAAATTTAGAAATCTAAATCTTGTTATTGAAAATGCTGGAGGTAAAACAGGCACAACGAATGATGCAAGAGACACTTGGTTTGTTGGTTATGCTGAAAATATCATAGCTTCTTCTTGGGTTGGTAAAGATGATGGAAGTACATTGGGAGATGAACAATTTGGAAGTTCAAATGCTTTGCCTATATGGTTGGATTTCATGAATGATTCAATTGATTTATTAGATGAAACAACTTTTGTAATTCCAGAAGATATTACTCTTGTAAGAATTGACAAGAACACAGGAAAAGTTGCAAGCACTTTTGATAATGCTATTTTCGAATATTTTTTAGATGATGATCTTAAAGATATTCTAAATTAGCTATGATCTTCAAAATTTAAATTTGGATATATTTTTTTAAAGTTATCTTTAAAAAAAGCCATTATGTTTAGTAATTCTTGATCTGTATCACCCTCAAATCTCATGACAAGTTTTGGTGAAGTATTTGATGCTCTTAGCAGACCCCATGCTTTGGAACTAGAAAATCTAACACCATCAATATCAAGAATCTCATATCCTGAAAAGTCTACTTCATTTTTAAATTTATCAACCATTTCAAATTTCTGAGAATCCTCTACATCTAAAGTTAATTCTGGAGTAGAAAAAACTTTCGGAAAATCTGAAATTTTTGTTGATAAATCTATTTCAAGTTCAGAAATTATTTTTGCAAGAATAACTGCAGAATAAATACCATCATCAAAACCATACCAATCATAATTTATGAAAATATGACCAGACATTTCTGCACCTAGAATTGCATTTGTCTCTCTAATTTTGTTTTTTATGTTGAAGTGGCCAGTCTTTTCTATTACGGGATCACCTCCATTGTCTTCAATTATTTTTGATACCTGATTAGAGCATTTAACATCATAGATCACAGGCCCCTTCTTTTTTTGCAAAAAATATTCGGATAAGAGCATTATGATGTGATCAGGCGAAACTATATTTGAGTTGTTATCCACCATGCCAACTCTATCTCCATCACCATCAAATGCGAAACCTAGATCAGCCTTATTTACTGAGACAGACTCAATTAAATCTTTTAAATTCTTTTCTTTGCTTGGGTCGGGGTGATGATTTGGAAAATTTCCATCTGGTTCAGTATTCAATGAAATAACTTCAGCACCAATTTTTTCAAATACTTTTTTTGCATACGGTCCAGCAGCTCCATTACCAGAATCCAAAACAACTTTTATTTTTTTCGCTAATTTACAATTAGAAAAAATTTCATTTTCATATTGTTTAATTAAATCTCTCGCATCTGAAATATTAACTATATTTGTCGTTTTATTTTTTAAATTAATCACATCATTTTTAATTTCAAAACCAGAAACTGCACCATCATTAATTACCATTTTTAAACCATTATCTTCTTTAGGATTGTGGCTGCCAGTTATCATTATTCCACAATTGGTTTTTCCAATTTTTGTTGCAAAATAAACTAAAGGCGTAGGTACCATGCCAAGGTCAAGAACCTCTAAATCATTTGAACATAGGCCAGATATAAGTGATTTTTTTATTCTATTTGCAGACAATCTACAATCAGTCCCTAGGTATACTTTATTTTGACCAGTTTTAAGAATTTTCTCACTAAGCACTATTCCAATTTTTCTAATGATTTCATCATTTAAATCTTCATCTGCTTTACCTCTTATATCGTAAGCACGAAAAATATTTTCATTAATCATTTGTTTTAATTAAATTCTCAATTAATTATACTAACCCCTATGTCGAATACATATTGGCTTGATGGAGAGTATATCAAGAAAGAACAGTCAAATATAAGTGCTTTAACGCATACACTTCACTATGGTTTAGGTGCTTTTGAGGGAGTAAGGTGTTACTGCTCAGATGAAGGTGAGGTAAATATATTTAGACTGCAAGATCACACTAATAGGCTTCTTGAGTCAGTTAAAATTTTAGGTTTAGAGGTAAGTTATTCCTTTGATGAATTGGTTGAGGTTCAAAAACAAGTCATAAAAAAATCAAACTTGAAAAATGCATATCTTAGACCAATCGTTTTTCTTGGGAGTGATAGGCTTGGTCTAGACATAGTTGGGATGGATGTTCATGTAATGGTGGTATGTCAAGAATGGCCATCATATTTTGGAAAAGATGCAATTGAAAAAGGTATTGATGTAATGGTTTCATCATATACAAGAGCACACCCGAATAGTTTAATGACCAAATCTAAAATTTGTGGAGGTTATGTAAACGGAATATTAGCTCACGATCAAGCAAAGAAAAATGGTTATCAAGAAGCAATTCTTATGGATACTACTGGATTTGTTGCTGAGGGTAGTGGTCAAAATATATTCCTGGTCAAAGATGGTGTTTTACTTACCCCTGAATTGACTTGTTGTCTAAATGGGATAACTAGAAAGACTGTAATGCAAATTGCTAAAGATAATGATATTGAGATAAAAGAAAGATTAATTACAAGAGACGAACTTTATACTGCAGATGAGATATTTTTATGTGGGACTGCAGTTGAAATTGCTCCAGTTAAGTCAGTTGATAAAACTTCAATAGGTAAAGGAACTAGGGGAGAAGTTACTAACCTAATTCAATCTACGTACTTTGACTGTGTTAAAGGAAAAATAGAAAAATATAATAGCTGGCTCTCTAGAGTTTAATGCTAAAACTAAAAATAGCCTTACTTAGTTATAGAAGTGATCCTTTTTCTGGTGGGCAAGGCATATATCTAAAAAATTTATCCGATGCTCTAATTAGACGCGGTCATAAAATAACAATTTTTTCAGGCAATCCTTTACCTGACGTAAATAAGAATGTTGATTTAATTGAAATAAAGACACCTGGTTTTTTTGAAACTTTTGAATTTAAAAAAAGAATAGATCTTTTCAAAAAATATCCTGAAAAGAAAATATTTGATTACCAAGACTTTTTTGATTCAATCACTGGAGTTTTTTCAGAGCCAATTTATTTTGCGAAAAGACTGGAGAACAATAAAGAATTTATTAAAAGAGCAAATTCTTTTGACATTTTTCATGACAATCAATCTATAAGCAACTTTTCAAATCTAATTTCAAATCGGCTGATCACCACTGTTCACCATCCAGTACATATCGACCGAGATATCGACATTCAATTTGAAAGAAAATTTTTGAAAAAAATTTCAATAAAGAGATGGTATTCATTTTTAACAAACCAAAAAAATAGTCTTAAAAAATCAAAAATTTTAATTACACCAACCCAGTCTTCAAAAAATGATATCGCTAATTTATTTTCATTTGAAAAAAAGAGAATAGAAGTTATATGGAACGGAATTAATATAAAAAAAGTTGAACCTTTTAAACCCAAAAAATTTACCTCAAGACTTGTATCAATAATAAGCTCTGATGTGCCAATGAAAAATTTAGAGATAGTTCTTAAATCTTTAAAAGATCTTAGCGATCAGGGTATCAATATCAAATTAAAAATAATTGGAGATCTTCGAGAGAAAAATAATAATCTCATTAAACAGCTTGAAATAGCAGATAAAATTGAATTTCTTCCAAAGCTTTCAAAGGATCAATTAATTCAAAATTTAGATGATGCAGATATAGGTATATGCCCTTCAATATATGAGGGATTTGGATTTCCACTTGTAGAAATGATGTCAAGGGGTCTTCCTGTAATAGCTTCTAACAGAGGCTCATTGCCAGAACTATTATCTGATGCTGGTCTTACATTCAATCCTTTTGACAAGGATGAGTTAACAGTCAAGATTAAACAGATGTTAGAAAATACAAAACTTAGAGAAAAGTTTGCATTAAATAGTCTTAATAGAATGGATGATTTTTTTGATTGGGACGAGTATGCTATGAAACTTGAACCCTTATATCAAAAAATCTTAAGTGGACACTTTTAATTTCGAATCTTTAAATCTTAAAAAAGTAAAAAAAGCTATTGATATAGGTTGTGGTAATGGAAGACATTTAAAATCTCTTGGTTTTAGGTTAAAGAAAGCAGAGATATTTGGTGTTGATCAGCTTGAACATGAGATCCATAAACTAAATAATGAATTTGATAAACATGTTTGCAAAAATGGAAATAGTTATTCTTTTAGTGTGCAAGATATAAGAGCCATAAGTTTTGAGGACAATTCTTTTGATATGGTTATTTGTTCTGAAGTTCTAGAACATGTTCCAAATTTTGAAAAAGTAATTAAAGAGTGTTACAGAATTTTAAAACCTGGAGGAGTCTTACTCATAAGCGTGCCATCATTTATTCCTGAGATGCTTTGCTGGAAGTACTCAAAAAAATATAAACAAACACCTGGTGGCCATATAAGAATTTTCTCAAATAAACTTCTTATAGAAAATTTTGAAAAACTTAATCTAAAAATATTTAAAAAAAATAGAATGCATTCTTTTCATTCTTTATATTGGATTCTTCGAGCGAGAAATGACATGGAAGAGACACCATTTTTAAAAAAGTTTCACTCTTTGTTGGTGAAACAGATGTTTGGCCAAGCAAAAATTTCAGCATTTATTGAAAAATTGCTTGATCCTATCTTTGGAAAATCAAAATGTTTTTATCTCCGAAAATAAAAGAATTTCAACCAATGATTGATTGGATTGAGAGCAATCAATCTTCTGGTGGAATGATCTTCTGGGATGATAAGAAAAAATTTGATGCTTGGGATCATTTTGAGTGTTTAACTGCTTTAGCAATTCTGGGAAGAAAAAAAAGTTTTCTTAAGGGTTTAGATTGGTTTGTAGATAATTTATCAAAAGATAGCCAAATCTTCTCTTTGTATAAGGGTGAAAAGATAACTCAAAAATATTATGAAATTCATCATGCAATATATTTTTCAGTTCCTTTACTTCAAGGCTTTTATATTTTTGAAGAAATAGATCTCTTAAAGAAAAACTTTGAAACTCTCAAAAAAATTGTGGAAAAAACAATTAACTCTAGAGATGACTATGGTTTTTTTTACTGGGCGGAAAAAAATGGTGAGTTTCAAGATAATTCTCTAATCTCTGCAACCTCATCAATATATCTCTCACTAAAAGCTGCAATAGAAATCTATAAATTTCTTAATGAAGATACTAAAAACCTTGAAGTTATAACAAAAAGTATAGAGCAGCAGTTTATTGGTGACATGTCTAGATTTAATAGGGATGGGATAGAACGTTCTCGTTTCTCCATGGATGCTTATTATCCATATTTAGCTGGTATAAATTTAGATAGTTCAAAACTTCTCGATTTGCTATCAGATTTTTACGTTCCAGGAATGGGAATAAAATGTGTTAAAGAGGAGCCTTGGGTTACTTTCGCCGAGTCCTCGGAAGCAATAATTTCCTTAATTAGGGTCGGTGAAATTAAATTTGCAAGAAAAATAATGAGTGAAATAGAAAACTTCAAAAATGAAGACGGAATTTTCCCAACTGGTTACCAATACTCAGAAAAAATATTTTGGCCAGATGAAAGGTCAACTTGGACAAATGCAGCTTATATTATTGCTAAAGATTGTTTATATGATGTGACCAAAAAAAAGAAGGCCTTACTAGTTTGATTTCTGCAAAAGGACAAGACTTTTTACACGTTTCATAAAATTAAAACCTTCATTTAAAGATTGTTTAAAAATTTTATTAGGAGCTTGGCCGCCCTCATCCTCAGAATCATAAACATCATGAATAGCTAATGTGCCACCTTTTTTAATTTTATTTTTCCATAATTCATAATCTGATTCTGCAGATTCAAAAGTATGACTTCCGTCGATAAATATTAAATCCGCATTGTTTTCGACAATTTTTGAAGCAGAAATTGAATCCATTACAAGTGGCTTTACAACATCCTCTAAATCAAACTTAGCAAGATTCTTCTCTAACAACGGAAGAGTATTAACTCTTCCTAATTTTTCATCATAAACCTCAGCATCAAAATATAACTCACCTAATTGTTGTTCCTCAGAGCCTTTATGATGATCGATAGTTATTAATTTCGATTTATTCTCTTTACATGCTTGACCTATAAAGCAGGTAGATTTTCCACAATATGAACCTATTTCTACACAAAAGTTATTCTCAGATATTCTTTTTACCTCCTCGTAAAGTGCAATTCCTTCATTAAGGTCAAGAAACCCTTTTATTGAATCAAATTTTTTAATCATATATTTCTGGTTTCTGTGATTTAAATCTTCTGTGATGCCAAAGGTATTGTTGAGGTTTTTTCAGAATACTTTCTTCAATTTTTTCATTTAATTTCTTTGCAAAAAATTCTTTTGAATCAAGAGTAGATGAAATATCACTAATTATTAATTCATAGCAGCCTTCATTTCTAAAAAAATCAAAATAAAACAAATTACAATTAGTTATCTTTGTAATAGAGAAGGGGACAGTTGTGGTTAAGCACTTCTGACCAAAAAAAGTAGATACTATGGATCTTTTATTCCTGTAATCTTGGTCTGGTCCGTAAAGAATTATTTTTCCGTTTCTAAGGAGTTCTATTAAATTATTAATATCAGAATTTGGTATTAAATTCTCCACAGATTTTAATCGTCCCTTTTCTTGTACCTTTTGAATTATTTTTGAATTATTAGGTCTTTCCATTGCATGAAGTTCATGATGCAGGCTCAAGATTCTTGCTGATAGTTCGATATAAAGATTGTGTCTAAATAAAAGCAATACACCCATATTATTTTTTTTGGCTTCATCCAAGAGCTCAATTCCTCTGATTTTATAATCGAGAGATTTAATTTTCTTAGTTGTAGCATTCCATGCAAGATTATTATCAAAAATAGCACCAATAGACTCATCGCAAGTATCCTTTACTAATTTATCTCTCCATTTAGAGTCTTTATCGCTGAAACAGTGGTTAATATTTGCGGAAATAATTTTTCTTCTTTTTTTAAGACCTATTTCAAAAATTTTCTTAATAAAAAAATTATTAATAAAAAAATTTCTTGGAATTATACTGATAAGTCTTGTTAAAAAAATTATCAAATAAACAATGATATTATTCATGTAATGCTTATTGTATATAACTTCTTTTATATTTTATTACTGCCTGTTCTTATTCTTAGAGATTTAATCGTTATAAAAAAAAATAAATTAACAACTATTTCAAAAAAATTGGGATTTAACATATCAGGATCAAAGAGTCCTACCATTTGGTTACATGGAGTTAGTCTTGGGGAAATAAAAATACTGAGTCCTCTGGCCAAGAAGCTAATCAATCAAGGAGAGAGTGTTCTAATTAGCACAACTACAAACACAGGAAGGGAAGAAGTTAACAAAGTATTTAGAGGAAAAGAAGTTAGCATCTTAACCTTTCCGTATGATATAGGATTTATTTACAAAAAAATTATAAAGAAATTTAATGTTAAGAAGCTGGTTTTATTTGAAAGTGAATTCTGGCCAAACCTTCTCAACTCGTCACCAAAAAAACTGAAAATCATGTCATTAAATACTTCTATTTCTGATTCAACCTTCTCTAGGCTAAATCTTATAAAAGGACTTGCTAAAAAAATGATTAGAAGAGTCGACCTTTATCTAGCCCAATCACAGTTAACAGTAGATAGACTTAAGCTATTAGATGCAAAAAAAATAAAGTTGTTAGGCAATATCAAGATCAATCCAGAAAATTATGAAATTAATAAAAATTTAGATTTTAAATTTAATGAAATCTTTGATGATAAAAATTTATTTAAAGTTGTTTTAGGTAGCTCCCATGAGGGAGAGGAAGAATTTGTTTTTAATGCTTGGAAAAATCTAAAAAATTCAGCACTCATTTTAGCCCCAAGACATCCTGAACGGATTTCACTTGTAAAACAAGTGTTTAAAAATCAAAAAAATGTTTATATTTTTGAGAAGGTAGGAAGTCTATTTGATCTTTACTCTCAAGCTGATATTGCAATAGTCGGTGGAAGCATAATATTCAAAAAAGGACATAATTTTATGGAGCCTGTTTATGCAAATATCCCCTCGATAACAGGAGAAAATCTTGAAAATTACAAAGATTTGAAAGTGAAGCTTTGCGATACAGGAATTTTTGAAACCTTCAAAACAGAGAATGAGCTTTCAGTTTTACTAAAAAAATATACAAATTCAGAATTAAGACAAAAAAAATTAAATGAACAAAAGATTGCACTAGAAAAAATTTCTGGCTCTTATGAATCAGTTTTAGTGGCCTTAGATGAATTATAAATATAACTTTCCAGCGATCTTTCTTATTGGGCCTACCGCGAGCGGCAAAACAGCAACTTCCATTGCTTTAGCAGAAAATCTTCCAATTGAGATAGTCAGTGTTGATAGTGCAATGGTGTATAAGGGAATGGATATTGGAACATCTAAACCAACAAAGTTTGAGAGAAAAGGAATTCCACACCATTTAATCGATATTGTTTCACCTGATAGAAATTTCGACTTAGGATTATTTTTACAAGAAACCCATAGAGCTACAAAAGAAATTTTAAAAAATGAAAATATTCCTTTATTTGTTGGAGGATCCATGCTTTTTCAAAAGGTATTGCTTAATGGAATACACGACTTTCCTAGTGATGAAAATATTAGAAAACAAATTCAAAAAGATGTAAAAGAGAATGGAATCGATTTCCTTATTGATGAATTGAGACTCATAGATGAGGAAACCTTTAAATCTATAGATTTAAAAAATTTAAGAAGAGTAGAGAGAGCAGTTGAAATTATTAGAATAACTGGAACTAAATTATCTATATTAAAAAAACAAGAAATGAAAAAATTTTTTGACTACAACAAATGTCTGGTTTTAGGAATATTTAACAAAAAATCAACCTTGGAATCATTAGCTAAAAAAAGATTAGAAATTATGGTTAATCAGGGAATATTAAATGAACTTGAAAATCTGAAAAAGGAATATAAATTAAATGCTGGACATCAAAGTATGAATGCTATCAACTATAAGCAGTTCTTAGCTCATCTTGATGGTAAGGTTTCTTTAGAATCAGCTTTTGAACAAGCCTTTGATGCTACTAAAAACCTTATTAAAACTCAGCTTACTTGGATGAAAAAATTTAATTTCAATAATTCAATGAATGCAGAGTATGCCGATGATTCAGATACTTTTTCTGATACAATAAACACTTATTTAAGGAGCTTTAATAAATGAATTGGAATCCAAACGAAAATGATCCATGGGGTAAAAGAAACAATAACCCACCCGACCTCGATGAGGCTATAAATCAGTTTAGAAAAATGTTTTCTGGCGGCGGCGGAGGTAAAGGTGCGCCATTTAAATTTAATTTTAAATTCTTCTCCTATTTAATTCTTGGTTTATTAGCTTTGTATATATTTTTAGGTGTCAGAATAGTAAATGAGGCAAATCGAGAAGTAGTTTTTACACTCGGTAAATATAATAGAGTTTTAGGCCCAGGATTGCAGTTCCATTTTCCTTTCTTTGAAGAAGTTTTTGCTTCTGAAAATATTTCAAGAATAAGAACGTTTGTACTTCCAACAAATATGCTTACAAAAGATGAGAATATTGTAGACGTTGAGTTGAACGTCCAATATACAATAAGCGATCTCAAAAAGTATGCCTTAAACGTGGAGGATCCAGAGATAACAATAAGACAGGCAACAGAAAGTGCGCTACGTCATGTTGTTGGTGAAAACAATATGGACGACCTATTAACTTCAGGAGCAGCTGCCATTAGTTCAGGAATACAATTACGTCTGGATGAGTATTTACAAATTTATGATGCAGGAATTTCAGTACAACAAGTTAATATTGAACAAAGACAGCCACCAGCGGAGGTAATAGATTCCTTTAGAGATGTTGTTGCGGCAAGAGAAGACAAAGAGAGACTTAGAAACGAAGCACAGAAATATGCCCTTTCAATTGTTCCAGTTGCAAGAGGTGATGCACAGAGAGCTCTTCAAGATGCAGAGGCTTATAAACAGAAAGTAATAGCAATTGCAGAAGGTGAATCTGAAAGATTTCTTGCTCTCTTAGTAGAGTATCAAAAGGCACCAGAGGTAACTAGAGAAAGGTTATACATTGATGCACTTGAAGAGGTGCTCTCATCAAGTACTAAAGTCATGATAGATGTAGAGGGTGGTAATAATTTACTATACCTTCCATTAGATCAATTAATTAAAAAACAAGAGGATGAAGATGAATAAAGGTTCACTAGCACTATTATTAACATTAGTATTAATATTTCTCGCTTCGCAGACCATTGTGATAGTAAGAGATACAGAAAAAGCTATTTTACTTAAACTTGGAGCATTTGAGAGAACAATCGAGCCTGGCTTAAGTTTCAAAATTCCATTCATTGATGACGTCATGAAGTTTGAGGCAAGGTTAAGGACTTTAGATACTCAACCAGATAGAGTTCTCTCTGAAGAATCAAAGCCGCTTTTTGTTGATTCATTTGTGAAATATAAAATTGTTGACGCTGAAACATTCTATACATCTACTAATGGTGGTCAGGACAGAGTTGCTGAGGATACATTGCAAAGACGTGTAAGAGATAAATTAAGAAATGAATTTGGTAAAAGAACCCTTCAAGATGTTGTTTCTGGAGATAGGGACGGCTTAATGCTGGCACTCAGAAATTCATTAGGTGAAGATTCTGGAGAATTAGGGGTTGAAATAGTTGATTTCAGAGTGAAAAGGATAGACTTTGAGAGAGAAATTAGATCTTCAGTATTTGAAAGAATGAAAACTGAAAGAAACAGGATTGCAGAAGAATTAAGAGCTGAAGGTAGAGAGTTAGCTGAAGAGATAAGAGCTAACGCTGATAAAGAGCGTACCATTATTCTCGCTGAGGCTACTAGAGAAGCAGAAAAAATTAGAGGGCAGGGCGATGCAATTGCAGCAGGTACTTATGCTCAAGCATTCAATCAAGATCCTGAATTTTATGACTTTACCAGAAGCTTAAAAGCGTATAAAAGCACTTTTAATGATCAAGGCGATATTCTCTTGATAGATCCTGATAGCGATTACTTTAAATATTTGAATAAATCGGATCAACAATAGTTCATGAAAAATTCCTTAATCCTTGTTGGAACACAGTGGGGAGATGAGGGTAAAGGAAAAATTGTTGACTACTTTTCAGAAAAATTTTCCGCAGTCTGTAGATTCCAAGGCGGACATAATGCCGGGCACACCATCTACAATGACGAGAAAAAATTTGTATTACATTTAATTCCCTCTGGAATTTTCTATGATCACGTTTCCTGTTTTATTGGCCAAGGGGTAATTTTATCATTGGATTCATTGCTCGAAGAGATTGAGACAATCGAATCTAAAGGAATAAATCTTGATGGAAAACTACGCATAAGTCGTTACTGTAGCCTCTTGCTTCCCATCCATGCAAAGATTGATCAATTAAGAGAAGATAAAAAAAATAAAATTGGAACTACTAGAAGAGGTATTGGACCAGCATACGAGGATAAGACAGCTAGAAGGAGTATTAAAGCTTTTGATCTTGAAGATGATTCTCTTCTGGAAGACAAATTGAAAAACCTTTTGGATTACTATAATTTTCAAATAGAAAATATCCACAAAGCTGAAAAATTTCACCATCAAGAAGTATTTGATAATCTCAAAGAGACTTATAGCAAAACCTCAAAATTTTTTGGAGACGTCACAGATTCACTCGAAGAAATTTACGAAAAAGGAAACCATATTCTTTATGAGGGCGCACAAGGAACTTTACTTGATGTAGATTATGGTACTTATCCATATGTTACTTCATCCAATACACTTGCTACATCAGTGGGCGTGGGGTCTGGATTTCCTAAAAGCATCTATGCTGATGTATTAGGAGTTGTTAAAGCCTATACAACAAGAGTAGGCGAGGGTCCTTTTCCAACTGAGTTGCATGATGAGTATGGTGAGAAGATTGCAGAAATAGGAAATGAATTTGGTGCCACAACAGGCAGACCAAGGAGGTGTGGGTGGCTAGATCTTGTAGCTTTGAAATACTCAGCAAAACTGAACAATCTAACCAGTTTATGTGTCACAAAACTTGATGTCCTCGATTCATTTTCTGAAATAAAAGTATGTGATGAATATGAAATTGATAATGAAATTGTTCAATATAAATCAAGGCAATTGCATAAAGTCAAACCAAAATACAAGACATTTAAGGGCTGGGAACAATCTTTGAGTCAGTGCCAAAATTATTCAGAGCTACCTAAGGAGACAAGAGAGTTTCTTGAATTCATTGAGGATTATACTAAAGTGAAAATAAGTCTTATTTCAAATGGTCCTCAAAGAAATGATCTAATTCATAGATAATTCTTTTGCTCGTTTTATACCAGCATCAACTGCTTCCGAAAATATTTTTTTAAAACCTTTTTCATCAAGTTTTTGAAGAGCAGCCTCAGTAGTACCACCTTTTGAAGCTACACTCTCTACAAGTTGTTCAAGATTTTCTCCATTTTTAATGGCGTTAATAATACTTGATAAAAAAACAATCGAAACAAGCCTCTTAGACTCTTTATCATTCAATAATTCATCAAGTCTATTTTCAAATTCTTGCATTAGATCATAAAAAAAAGCTGGTCCACTTCCTATCAAAACAGTGTGAAGGTCAATCTGGTCTTCATTCTCAACTTCGTAAGACTCACCAATGAATTTAAATGTTTCAACCATCTCTTTATTATCATGATTAGAGTAGATAGCTGTTACTCCTAAATTATCCTTAGCACCTACATTTGGCATAGCTCGAAAAATTTTAGAGCTTGGTAGTAAATTTTCTAATTCACTGATTTTTACCCCTGCTGCAACACTAACAAAAGTTTTAGAACTTATATTAAATTCCATTATTTCATCACAAAGCGTTTTGAGATCTTGTGGTTTCACACACATAAAAATAATGTCACTTTTTGCAATGCATTCTTCAAGAGAACATGAGCTATGGTTGTTTTTCTCCAACCATTCTTTATTTTGTTCAAGTATGTCATACCCAAAAATTTTTATTTCTGTGTTTTTTTGGAAACCTTGAATTAGAGATTTAGCAATATGACCACAACCTAAAAAAGCAAAATTTAACATCGTGTCAGTTTAATATTTTTTCTAAAGTTGCGTTCACAAATTTATAAGAATTTTCTGTACCAAATTTCTTAGCCAATCTTACAGATTCATCGATTAATATGCTCTTGGGTGTAGATTCTGTCTCTTGTTCTGAAATAGCCAATACCATTAAGTTCTCTTCCATAAGGTCAATTTTTTTTATTCCAAATAAATCTAGTTCAGACTTTTCATTAATTATTAATTTAATTTTTTCGAAGTTTTTTGTTGCATGTGAGAAAACATTTTTAAAAAAAATATAGTCTACTTTTGTTTTAGTAAAATCTTTTAAGAAGGACTTTTCTATTTCAGAAGATTTATTATGTCCAAAAGAAAATTCGTACATCGCCTGAATTAACAGTTCTCTAGCATTAACCTTATCCTTATGTTTGGCTAGGTTTTTCATTGTAGAGATCTTTTAAAGTCATTCCTATAAGTGCAATTGAATTATTTACTGTATTCTTTTCAAGTCTTTCAATTAATTGTTCTTTATTCTCAACACAAATTACATTATTTACCATATATATATGTGGAAACTCTAAAGCTAAGTTTCCAATAGCCCTGAAAGTTTCTTGTGTCACTAAATCATAGTGAGAAGTCTCTCCACGAATCACAATTCCACAAAATATGATTCCACGAAGCAAAACTCCTTCACCTAAATTTTCTATATACCTTTTTGCTCCTGCTGCTAGCTCTAGAGATCCTGGTACGCTCAATAGCGAAGTATCTTCACCTAATTGTTTTTCTGCAATTTCTATCATCTTTGCAATGTCTTCTTTGTACCAAGAAGTATGAACAATTAGATGATATGGGACCCTACGTTTAATCATTTACAAATTCCTCAATCTCAATATTAAATCCTGAGAGTCCACTGTATCTTGTTGTTGTTCCTAAGACTTTAATTTTATTTAATCCTAAGGATCTAAGAATTTGTGATCCAACTCCAATTACTCTTCTATTTCTTTTTGGTTCTACAACTTCATCTTTTAGTAGAGGCAACCAATATGATTTAGCATCTCTATGATTTATTAAAACAAATACTCCACAGTCTTCTTTAGATAGTCTCTCTAAAGATTTTCTTATGGACCATTTTTTCCCAATTTCATTAATTCCTAATGTATCTTGTAAAACACTTTGTGTTTGGACTCTCACAAGAGGAAGTTCTGCCTTGTCTAATTGTCCTTTACTCAAAGAAAAATGATATTCATCAAAAATAACATCTCTCCAAACCTTGAGGTCAAACAAACCAAACTCAGTTTCAACTTCTTTCTCTGTAATCATTTCAACTGTTGACTCTTTACTTAATCTAAAATCAATTAAATCTGCTATTGTCCCAACTTTTAAGTTAAATTCTTTCCCGAACTTTATTAGATCATCTCTTCTAGCCATGGTCCCATCATCATTCATAATCTCACATATAACACCTGAACCATTCAGGCCTGCAAGGCTTGCCAGATCGCAAGCTGCTTCTGTATGTCCAGCTCTTGCTAATACTCCCCCTTTCATTGCTTGAAGTGGAAAAACATGACCAGGTTGGACAATATCATTCTTTGATGAATTTTCCTTTACAGCCGTAAGGATTGTATGTGCCCGATCTTTTGCAGAAATCCCAGTTGTAATTCCCTCTTTAGCTTCAATTGAAACAGTGAAAGCTGTTTTGTTTGTCGTCATATTATTTTGTGTCATTGGTCTTAAATCTAAATCTTTACATTTATCCTCATTAAGAGCTAAACAAATTAAGCCTCTTCCATGTTTAGCCATAAAGTTAATAATTTCTGGTGTTACATGCTCAGCAGCACAAATAAGATCTCCTTCATTTTCTCGATCTTCATCATCCAGAATAATTACCATTTGACCATTTTTAAGATCATCTATAATTTCTTGTGTTGTATTTTTAATCATTAATAAAAACTCGTTTAATATCTCGGTCAATTGTATAGGAAGATGTAAGATTAAAACCATTTTTCTCAATAATATTTAAAACTGCTGACCAGCTGATACCTTCATTACCAAGAGGTTCTGGTGACTGATAAGAAATTAAACGATCACATAAACCATCTTTTAAAAACGACTCAACTAATTTTGGTCCAGCTTCAACTAATATCGAGTTAAAATTTTGTTCGCAAATAATTTGCACAACCTTTTTCAGGTCAACATCATCAATAATTTGAAAATGATCATCTTTAAAAAAATTGAGTTTGAAATCAGCCTTTGCTTCTGAACTTAAAAGAATTCTTTTAGGCTGATTTGCAACAAAGTCTACCCGAGCATTCATTGTTGGGTTGTCGTTTCTAAGCGTATTTCCGCCGGTTAGTATCACATCATGCAAAGCTCTAATATTTTGCACGTCATGATTTGATTTTTCTGATGTAATTTTGATTGGCTTACCATTATTATCTGCAGCGTAGTTATCGATCGTTTGAGCAATTTTTATGGTTACAAAAGGCCTTTTGTTCTCATGTTTAAAAAAATAAAACTCGTTTGAAGACTTAATTTCTTCTTCTAAAACACCTACCGTTACATCTATACCTGCTTCTTTCAGCTTCTTTATTCCTTGACCGGAAACTATAGGATTAGGATCAACTACTCCAATAACAATTTTTTTAATTCCTGAGCTAATAATCTTTTCTGTACATGGAGGTGTTTTACCAGTGTGGTTACAAGGTTCCAAAGTACAGAAAAGAGTTAGGTCCTCCTTTTGAATTTCTGCATCAACTCTGTCTATACAATTTACCTCTGCATGGGGACCTCCAAAATACTCATGCGCTCCTGTTGACACAATTTTTCCGTTTGCGTAGAGCAGAGCTCCAACGACTGGATTGGGTTTTGTTGTATGTTTGTGTTTAACAGAAAGCTTTACAGCCTCTGCCATTAATTTTTTTACATCCATTATTTTTTTGAAAGTTCTGAAACTTCGTCAACAAAGTCTTCAATGTCTTGAAAATTTTGGTACACAGATGCATACCTCACATAAGCAACTTGATCTAAATCCTTTAGATGATTCATCACATGCTTCCCAATTGATTGTGATGGAATTTCACGCTCACCAACTTTTCTTATAGCATCTTTGATGAATTGTATGGATAATTCAATTTTATCAGACTCAACTGGCCTTTTTTCAAGTGCTTTATGAAACCCTGCTCTTAATTTTTCCTCATCAAAAGGCTCCCTCCTGCCATTAGACTTAATGATTCTTGGCATAACTAAGTCAGCTTCTTCATAAGTTGAAAACCTTTCTCCACATTTTGTGCATTCTCTTCTTCTCTTAATTTGCGAACCCTCTGATACAAGTCTTGAGTCAATAACTTTTGTTTCTTTATTTGTACAAAAAGGGCAAATCATTATTTATAGACTGGAAATTTTGAACAGAGATCTGCGGCTTTCATTTTCACTTTTTGAAGGATTTCTGGTTTGTCTTTATTTTCTATAGCTTCTCCAATTAGTTTAACAATTTCTGAGCATTCCTTTTCTTTAAAGCCTCTTGTAGTCACTGCTGCTGTGCCAATTCTTACACCAGAAGTTACAAAAGGTGATTCAGGATCATTGGGAATGGAATTTTTATTCAAAGTAATATTTACTTTCCCTAATAATTCCTCGGCATCTTTCCCTGTAATGTTCTTATTTCTTAGATCTAGTAGAAGGAGATGATTGTCAGTTTGAGGTTGCACGGTTTCGAACCCTAATTTTTGAAAATCTTCACACATTGATTTCGCATTCTTTATTATCTGCTTTTGATAATTTACAAAATCATCCGTCATGGCCTCTTTAAAACACACAGCTTTTGCGGCAATAACATGCATGAGCGGACCTCCTTGAGAGCCTGGAAAAACACCAAAGTTAATTTTTTTCTGAAATTCTTCGTCTTCGTTAGAGAGAATTATCCCTGATCTAGGACCTCTTAAGGATTTATGTGTTGTGCTAGTTACTACATGCGCATATTCAACAGGATTTGGGTAAACACCACCAGCTACCAGTCCTGAAACATGTGCCATATCAACTAAAAGAAAAGAATTATTTCTATCAGCAATTTCCCTAAAACGCTTCCAGTCAACTATACCCATATAAGCTGAAAAACCAGCAATTATTAGTTTTGGTTTGTGTTCATCAGCAAGTTTCTCAACTTCTTCATAATCAATTGTTCCAGTATCTTTTTTTAAACCATACTGTATCGCATTGAAATTTCTTCCAGAAAAATTTACCTTTGCACCATGAGTTAAGTGGCCTCCTTGATCGAGAGCCATACCTAAAATAGTATCGCCAGGCTCTAATAATGCTAGAAAAACTGCAGCATTAGCTGAAGCTCCAGAGTGGGGTTGTACATTAGCAAATTTTGCACCAAATAATTTTTTTGCTCTTTCAATAGCAATACTTTCTACACCATCTACATGCTCACATCCACCGTAGTATCGCTTATTTGGATAACCCTCAGCATATTTATTTGTAAGCACACTGCCTTGTGCTTCCAACACTCTCTTAGATGCATAGTTCTCTGAGGCAATTAACTCAATGTGCTCTTCTTGCCGAGACAACTCAAGTCCCATAAAGTTTGCCAAATCAGGATCGTACTCTTCTATATTTTGATTTTGTGTTAATTTAAATTCGTTCATGGTTTTTTATGTTTAAACTTTGATTTTCTCTTTGGATAGCAAGTTTTGCATATCTCACATTCTAGACCATAACAACCCCTAGCAGGACAATATGCTCTAGCGTACATAATAATTTGTATATGAAGTTTATTCCATTCCTCAATAGGAAAAATATTCTTTAGGTCATTTTCTGTTGTTTTAACATTTTTTCCACTACTTAAACCCCACCTTTGTGCACATCTATGAATGTGTGTATCAACAGGGAAAGCTGGAATATTAAATGCTTGAGAAACAACTACAGAGGCAGTTTTATGTCCAACTCCAGGTAATTTTTCTAAAGCTGATATGTCATCTGGAACTTTCCCGTCAAAATTTTTAACTAAAATTGAAGATAATTGTTTTATGGCTTTAGATTTTTGGGGGCCAAGACCACATGGTTTAATGATTTTATAAATTTGATTTTGAGTTAATTTACTCATTTTTAAAGGGTTTTTTGCAACTTTAAAAAGTTTAGGGGTAATTTTATTTACTCTCTCATCAGTGCATTGAGCAGAAAGTAATACTGCAATTAATAATGTGTAAGGATCGGAGTGATCAAGTGGGACTGGCGGAGTCGAAAAAACTCTGTCTAGTATCTTCGAAATATTCCTTGCTCGTTCGCTTTTTTTCAATGTATCAAAAGTTTGCTAACTAATATATTTGGTATATTATATGCAATTATATATTGTCTTAAATTATGGGGAGAGACATGAAAAAGATCTTTTTATTATTACTTGTGCTTGTCACAAGCTCGTTCGTGTTTTCTCAAGAAGCTGAAGAAGGCTTTGATGAGGATTCAATTGAAAATGTTGTTACGACTGCTCTTTTAAAAGAAGAGACAGTACAGGATGCATCAGTTGCTGTTACAGTTTTAACTGGTGATGATATTGATGAAAGAGGTATAAGAGACCTCGAAGATGCTCAATTCCAAGCACCAGGGCTATACTTTACTCAAGGTGTCTTTACAGGAGCAGCAGTATCTATTAGAGGTGTGCCAAATATAGGTGGCGCAGGAGCATCTTTCTCAGGAAATGTTTCCTACAGAATGGATGGTTCTAATGTAACCGCAGCTTGGTTTGCTGACGGAGAGATGTTTGATGTCCAAGCTCTCGAAGTACTTCGTGGACCTCAAGGAACACTATTTGGTGGTAGTAACCCTGCAGGTTCAATTATTATTTCATCTGCAACTCCTACCTCAGCAAAACATAACTATTTTGATTTTGAAATGGGTGACCATGAGCTTGCAAAGTTCACTCTAGGTCACACTGTTCGTTTTTCTGATAAAGCTGCAACAAGATTTGCAATAAGAAAAACTAACAGAGATGGTTTTGTAATGAACTTACAAACCGGAGAAAAAATTGATGATAAAGACTATTTAGGAGCCAGAATGGTTACTGAGTATGACTTTGACAACGGCGCAACTTTAAGGTTTACAGCTTTCCATCAATCTAGAGATGATAAGAGTGGAAGGTTAATGAAAACTGCGTGTGATGGTATAGTTATTTTTGGTTGCCAGCATACATTAACTGGTGGTTTTCCAGATCCAGGAGGAATGGTTAATACAACTACTTCATATTTCACAAGCATTGATTTATTAACAGGTATATACCCAGGAAATGGATTAATTTCTGATCCATTAATTAATGTTTTCGAAAACTCAGTTGTACCAGTTGATGCTTATAAAGTTAGTCACCCTTTAACACCCCATAAAGAAATCGACTCTAACTTATTCAGCATTAATCTAGAGCAAAACATGCTTGGACATGATTTTGTATTGAACTATGCATATTATGAACATGAATATGATTCCTATGGACTTTTAAATGAAGCTCAAATGGACAGACCATACCATATGGGAGCAGTTATAAATGCTGATCTTTATCAAGGTAAATATGGCGGTCAATATACAAGAGATATGGTTGTTGACAGATCATATTCTGATAATAAAAACCAAGAACTGGAATTAAGAATGCTATCCGATAGTGATGGTCCACTTAATTATGTTGCTGGTCTTTATTCAAGAGTTTATAAAACAACAACTATTTATGAACTTGAAAGTCCAGGTTTAGAATACTTTGGCAATGCTGGAGCTGGGCCTGTTGGTCAAATGTTCCCTGCCTTAGCAAATAAAGGTGGACTTACATTCTGGGCTGCATTCACAGGAGTTTATAATGCAAATATTTATTCAAATCTGCAAACAGCAGCAACAAATTTTGTTTTATCTGATCCTGCATCACTTGCAGCAATAGCAGCAGCAGTACCAGGATTAGTGGCATCTGGTTTAACCTTAGCTCAAGCTCAGGCAGCAGCAACAGGTCAACTAGTTTTAGCTAACTTTAGCAATCCTGCTTTAAGAGGAGCAGCTGTACAAGGTACTATGGCTCAAGCAGCTGGCACAGTGCAGTTTTTAGAAGCTTCAGGTCTTGCAACATTCAAACCTGCTTTCAGTGAATGGCAAAATAAATTTGCTAGTGATCAAGAAGCAAAGAATGTTGAAGAAGCTATTTTTGCGGAAATGGATTATGACCTTTCAGATAAATGGCAAGTTAGACTTGGTGTTAGATGGATGGACACAAGAAAAGATAGCTTAGCAAGAAGTGGTGTTTTAGATATTAACCAATTCCAAAGCGTTCATTATGTAACAGAAGCTGAGGCTAATGCATCTTTACCTCAAAACAGAGCTAACTTTGAAACAGTAACCGGTAGGGTAATATTTGATTACCAAATCGATGAAGATACTTTACTTTACTTTGGATTCAACAGAGGTACAAAACCTGGTGGTTATGAGCCTGCGGTTGATACACAAAGTGCTGTTCAAAGAGATGATATTTTAGTTGATGCAGAAGAGCATGACATTTTTGAAATTGGTACTAAAGGAAGCTATTTTGGCGGTGCATTGATATTAAATTTAAATGCTTATCAAAATACTATTAATGGCAACCAATTGCAGAGACTTGCTGGACTTGCTACAACTACATATAACGGTGACACAGAAAACACTGGTTTTGAAGTTGAGGCTTTTGCTTTCTTAAGTGAAAACACTAGACTTGATGCAAGTATTTCTGGTAATGACCACGTTTATACAAATGCAGAAGGTGTAAACCCAAGAAACCCATTTGGAGCAACACAACTACTTCCGCTTGGAGCTGATGGAACATTAATTCAAAGTTTCAATAATGCAGCTTTTGCAGCAGCGGGTATCCCTGGTGTAGGTCAAAACTACCTTAACTTAAATCATGCAGCCCTTGCACAAGCTTTTGGTAATAATGCTGGTGCAATATATGCAATTACTACTTACGGTATGACAGACGTTGGACCGGTATTTTCACAGTTCGGATCATACTGTAATACAGTGTTTGCACTGACATGTCCAAACGCAGGTATCAACCAAGACTTAAGTGGTAATAAGGTTCAATATGTACCAGAGCTAGCGTATAAGTTTGGTCTTGAACAAGACATAATGAATAATGCAGCAGGTACAATGACCTTAAGATTTGAGCATATGTTTGTAGGTGAAAGATTTGTAACAGAATTTAATGAGATGGAGTTACCTTCTTATCAATTCTCAAACCTTTCATTAAGGTATGTCCACTCTTCAGATAGATTTGGATTTAACCTAAAAGTTTACAACTTGCTTGATGAAGATCTTATTATCGGAGGAAACGTAAGTTCACAGCTTAATGGTGGGGTGATAAATTATTATCAGCTTAGACCTACAGCAACTAACTTACAGTTCTTCGTAAGATACTAGTAGAAAGATTTGCTAAAATTAAAGCCTCCTTCGGGAGGCTTTTTTTATGTTATTTGATATTAAGAAAAATCTTGAAAAGATAGCGCTTTCACTTTCAAATGAAACGAAGGCAAACGAAAATATGCTTCACGCATATTTTGATTATTTAGAAACAGGTAATGAGGATGCGCTCGATTCAGCTAATACACAATTTAGAGAAAATTTAAAAAGTGCTGGCCTTGGTATTTTATTAATTATTCCTTTTTCACCTGTCACAATACCATTCTTCATTCGTTTAGCAAAAAAACACCAAGTAGATATTATTCCTAATTGGTATAAAAAGCTTGATTTAAATAATGATGAAAACAAGTTAGAATAAATTTTTCCGGAGAATTTAAAAATGAAAAATGTTGTAATTGTAGATAGCGTAAGAACAGGTCTCAGTAAATCCTTTAGAGGTACTTTTAATATGACTAGAGGTGACGATATGGTTGCTCACTGTATTAATGCCCTACTGGATAGAAATAAAAATTTAGACCCAAATAGTGTTGAAGATATTATTATGGGTTGTGGTAATCCAGAGGGTCCTACGGGCCACAATATAGGGAGAAATGCAGTTGTTTTGTCAAATCTTCCAATTTCAACAAGTGGAACTACTGTAAATAGGTACTGTTCTTCAGGTCTTCAAACTATTTCTATGGCAGCAGGACAAATAATGGCTGGCGGCTATGATGTCATTATGGCAGGTGGTGTTGAGCAAATAACCCAAACACAACCTGTAATAAACATGAATGGCTTTGTTAATGAAAAAATAAATGAAAATGAACCGGGTATATATTTTCCTATGGGTCAAACTGCTGAAGTTGTTGCGAAAAGATACAAAGTTTCTCGTGAATCACAAGATGAGTATTCTTTGCAAAGCCAACTAAGATGTGCTGAGGCACAGGAGGCGGGCAGGTATGATGACGAGATAATTCCTATGAAAACTCAAATGCTTCTGACAAACAAGGAGACAGGTGAGCAGAAAGTTGTAGATGCAGAATGTGTGAAAGATGAATGCAACAGACCTGAAACCACAATTGAGGGACTATCTGGTTTGAAACCAGTCTTTGATCCTGAAAATGGAAGTGTAACAGCAGGGAACTCCTCTCAGTTATCAGACGGAGCTTCTGTTACATTGGTAATGTCTGAAGAAAAAGCGTTAGATTTAGGCTTGAAACCAAAAGCATATTTTAGAGGATTCACTACAGTTGGTTGTGGTCCAGACGAAATGGGCATTGGTCCTGTTTTTGCTATTCCAAAATTGTTAGAGAAATATAAATTATCTATAGAAGATATAGACCTATGGGAATTAAACGAAGCTTTTGCAGTTCAGGTAGTATATTGCAGAGATGAGCTAGGCATTTCAATGGATAAGTTAAATCTTGATGGTGGTTCAATTGCGATTGGTCATCCTTATGGCATGACAGGTTCAAGGCTTGCAGGACATATGATTAGAGAGTTAAATAACAGAGATGCACAGTATGGAGTGGTGACAATGTGCGTCGGTGGTGGAATGGGAGCAGCAGGCCTTCTTGAAAGATACCCATCATAAAAAAAATGAAGAATATTTCATTGAGAAATATTTAAAACCTCTTTCAAAAAAAAATGAATCATTCCCCATTCCTAATGGGGACGACTCTTCTCTGATTAATTTTAATTCTCTGATAAGTGTTGATTCATTCGTAGAAGGACAGCATTTTCCTAAAGATTTAGATCCTTTTTTCATTGGTTACAGATCTATAGCTGTTGCTGCTAGTGATATTTTAGCTATGGGAGCAAAACCTGAGGGATGTCTTTTGTCTATAACAATTAATAGGCCCTCTGATGAATGGTTTGCAGAATTCTCAAATGGTATAAATGAATTTTTAGAACAGCATAAAATGTCATTACTTGGAGGTGATATTACAAAAGGAAATTTAAATATTGGAGTCACAGTAGTAGGAAAAACAAATAATAAAATTCTTAAAAGAGATGGCGCAAAAGTAAATGAGAATATTTTTATTTCAGGATCATTAGGAAGAGGTTATCTTGGACGATTAGAATATAGAGAACTTGACACAAAATTAAATCATTTTTTAATGCCAAAAATTCCTATACATGACATTGATAAAATTAGAGAAGTTGCAAGTTCTTGTATTGACGTATCAGATGGCTTTCTCATAGATTTAAAACGTATATTAATTTCATCGAAAGTTGGTGCAGATATCTTTTTAAATGAAGATTTTTGCACAAATGGTAAAGAAGACTTAATTTGTGGGGATGATTATGTTTTGTGTTTTACATCAAATTTAGATGAAAAAGACTTAACAAAAATGCTACCAGATGCTCACTATGTAGGTAAGATTACAAAAGAACAAAAACTTGATGTGTTTGATCAAAAAAAGAATAGATTAAATTTCAATAAATTAGGTTGGGATTCATTTATTTAATTTCTTAAGAAATTATCGATTGTTTTCTGAATGCTCTCTTCATCCAATCCATTTTGTCTAAGAATTTCATTTCTACTTCCATGAGCTGGAAACTCATCTTTTAATCCAATTGATAGTAAATTTCCTTTAAATTTTTGTTTGTGTAATTTCTCACCAATAGCGCTACCACATCCGCCAAGTAGGGTATTGTCTTCTAAGGTAATAATTGTCTCATGTTGCATAGCGTGTTCTAATGCATCTTGATCAATCGGTTTAATAAATCGCATATCATATAAGGTGTAATCCTTTTTCTCAGCAATTTGATCTATTTGATCCATCAAAACCCCAAAATTTAAAATACAAACAGACTGACCATCTTTTATTTTTTTAGCTTTACCAATTTCAAAACCTTCGACTTCATTAGGTATTGGCTGAACACCAATTCCAGATCCTCTTGGATATCTTATTGCAGCAGGTCCTTTATGTTCGTAACAAATATTCAAAAGATGCCAAAGCTCATGTTCATTAGATGGGCAAGAAATCACAATATTTGGAATGCATCTCATAAAACTAATATCAAAACTTCCTGTATGTGTAGGACCATCTTCTCCAACAATGCCAGCCCTATCTATTGCAAAAGTAACATCGATATTTTCTAAACATACATCATGTATGAATTGGTCATATCCTCTTTGTAAGAATGTTGAGTATATTGCCACAACTGGTTTTAAGCCTTCTAAAGATAATCCAGCAGCAAAAGTTACAGAATGTTGCTCTGCAATTGCAACGTCATAAAATCTTTCAGGATATTCTTTTTCAAAGTTCACCATTCCAGAACCCTCTTTCATTGCAGGTGTGATACCCACAAGCGATTTATCAGTTTCTGCCTTATCACATAACCAATCACCAAAAATGTCTTGGAATTTTGGTTTTGAGCTGTTTTTCTCGGGTTCAATCTTTGAAATCGCATGAAATTTGATTCTTTCTTCTTCAGCAGGTATAAATCCAGCACCTTTTTTTGTGATTATATGAAGTAAATATGGAGAGTCTTTCTCCATCATTCTTTTAATTGTTTTTTGAAGCAATTCAATGTCATGACCATCAATTGGACCAATATAATTAATTCCAATATCCTCAAAAAGATTTCCTGGCATTATTGCCGACTTAATTCCATCCTTTAAATTTCTCGAAATATGCAGAGCATAAGGAAGTTTGCTCAATACACTTTTACCACTAGATTTAAGTTTTTTATATGATTTTGATGCCCAAATTTTGGCAAGATAATCTGATAGTCCACCCTTATTTTTAGAAATTGACATATCGTTATCGTTTAGAATAATTTTTAGATTATTATCAAGATGACCAGCATGCATCATTGCCTCAAAAGCAATACCTGCTGTCATTGCACCATCACCAATAACAGCAAAAACATTTTTTTTATTATCTTTACTTAAGTTAGCTTCATTCATTCCAAGTGCTGCACTTATTGAAGTACTAGAGTGCCCAACGCTCATTGCGTCATAAGCTGATTCAGTTATAGATGGAAAGGCAGCAATACCATTAAGTTTCCTCATCAGGTGCATCTTGTCCTTACGGCCAGTCAAAATTTTATGAGGATATGCTTGGTGTCCTGTATCCCAGACAATCTTGTCATCAGGCAGATTAAGGATACTGTGAAGAGCAATAGTCAATTCAATCGCGCCCAATCCTGCTCCAAAATGTCCTCCAGACTGACTGACTGAATACAACAAAAATTCTCTTAATTCATCAGCAAGAATATTGAGTTGTTGCAGATTTAACTTTTTTAAGTCCTTTGGAGAATTTATTTCTTTTAAAAATTCAGAAACAGGTTCCTTTAAAGGAAATTTATCAAACTTTTTCATTTAAAATTTTCTTGAAAACAAACTATCAATAAAAGCTGATAGAGGATGGTTATTTAAACAAAGTTTTTCACATATTTCCATTGTACTATCTTTGAATTTATCTACTTCAATCATTGTTTTGTCGATTCCAAAACATATTGGAATAGTTTTTTTATTATTCTTAAGATCTTTTTTTGCTGTTTTACCAATTTTTTCTGTAGTCTCTGATAAATCAAGCATATCATCAATTAATTGAAAGCTTATTCCAATATTTTTAGCTAATTGGTACCAATCTTTAGTTAAGTCTCCTTTTAAATAAAATGGGGATAAAATCGAAAATTCTATTAATAATCCAGTTTTTAATCTATTCATTTCCATGATTTCATCAAAACTTGGATTTTTCTTTTCATATTCAATATCTAAATTTTGTCCTAGAACCATTCCTTCAGGACCTATCCTTTTTGCTAAGTCACTAAGTAGATCGTGTTTTTCAGAAATATTTAAATTTATATCATCTAGAATTAAATTAAAGGCTAATGTCTGTAGCGCATCACCTGCAAGAACAGCAGTTGATTCATTAAACTTTTTATGAAGGGTAGGTTTTCCTCTTCTTAAATCATCATCATCCATGCAGGGCAGGTCATCATGGACTAAAGAATAAGTATGTATTAATTCGATTGCACCAGCAATGCTTTCTAGGCGTGATGTTTCTATTCCCAAAAAGTTCCCTACTAGAAAGACTAGAGTAGGTCGAATTCTTTTGCCTTGGTTAGATAAGGCGTAACTAATGGATTTGTCTATAATGGTTTGATTGTTTGTTAACCTTTGAAATATTGAATTTAGTTTTTCATCAACAACTGATTCAAAGTTACCAAGATCAAGAGCTGTTTTCGTCGAAGATTTTTGTATCGCCATTTTCAGTAAGCTCTTTAATTTTATTTTCAGCTGTCTCAAGTTCCTTTTGACACACTTTTATTAAGGCTACACCTTTCTCAAATTTCTTTAATGAATCCTCTAAGCTAGGATCATCATCTTCAAGTGTTTTAACAATTTTTTCTAGTTCTTTAATTGATTCTTCAAACTTTGCCATAAAAATATTTTACCTTAAATTCTATAAAACTATTTGAAATATAGTCAGCCGCTATAACCACCACGTAAATTCTTTGACCAGTTGGTAAATTTTTCAAGAATCATAAGAAGAGCAGGGGTAGCTATAAGTGTAATCACTGTACTAAATCCTAAGCCCCAGCAAATACTGATTCCAAATGCTTGATACCATTTTACAGTCGAAGTTCCTTCATATACTGTTTGATTTAGTAAGTCGATACTATATCCAGAAGCAAGGAAAATAAGACCAAAAATTGTGGTAATTGTTGTAAGAAGAACAGGTCGCAATCTACTCATGCAAGTTTCTGTGATGAGCTCTTCGATATTTTTATCAGGAAAATCTATTTTTAGTCGATTATAAGTATCTATTAAAACAATGTTGTTGTTTACAACAATTCCGGCAAGACCTACTATTGCTGTTCCAGTCATTATTGTTGAGGGCTCAACCTGTGAAATAGTAAGTCCCAAGAAGACTCCAGAAGTTGAAAAAATTACAGACATTAAAATGATTATAGGTTGGGATATGCTATTAAATTGGGTTACTAAAATAATGAACATCAGAAATAATGCTCCTACCATTGCTAAAAGGAGAAAGTTCGTAGCCTCATCACCTTGTTGAGTTAATCCTCCAAATCTAACTTCCATTCTAGAGTCCTCAAAATCAGTATCTTCCATCCATTGTTTAATTTTTGATATCTCATCATAGAGGTTATATCCAGGTTTATTTATTCCACTTATCTCATGGTAATATTTCCCATCAATTTTATTTAAAGATGTAGCATTCTGTCTTGCATCAACCTTAACAAAGCTTGAAACAGGAACAGCTCCATTTCTTGTATTTACTGAAATTTGATCCAAGCTTGAGAGAGTTCTTTGATCTGCAGGAAATCTTGCTCTAATTTCAATTTCTTCACGTGAATCATCTGGTCGATATTCTCCTAATAATATTCCATTTGTAACCATCTGGACTGCAGAGCCAATTTCAAATAAATTTATTCCAGCCTGATATGCACGCTCTTTATCAACATCTAATTTCCATTCAATTTTATATTTTGGAGTTGTGTCTGATAGGCCAGTTAAGCCATCAATATTATTTTCAATGTAGTCTCGCAACTCAAGAGTCTTTTTATCTATTAAAGCTCTATTTTCACTAAGGAGTCTTATTTCAACTGGCGCTGTAAATTGCCCGGGCCCTTCTTGAACTTCTCTAACAGTTACCTTGTAACCTGCATTATCATCAAACTGATTTCTTATGTTATCTAAAACTTCAAAACCACTTATGTCCAATGTTTTAGGATCTTCAACAAGAATATATCCTCTTGCAACACCTGAGCCTCCACCCCAGTCAGAATTTGAAACTGTCATTAGAACATCATCAACCCCTTTGAGGCCTATAATTTTATCCTCGACCTCTAAAGCCATGTTTTTTGCCTCATAAGGGGAAATGTTTCCTCTTGCCTGAATATTGACATTTATTATCCATGGATCAACACTTGGAAAGTAGACAAAACTTTTTCCATAATTTCCTACTATTCCTAAAGGAATAACCAGCAGCACAAAGAAAAATGTATATGCAATTGTTTCAAGAGGGTTTTTAAGAGAAAAGTTGATTGCTTTTTTATATATTCTTTTGAGAAATGTATCCTCATTATCGTTTGACTCATCTTTTTGTCCTTTTCTTCTACCAAATAAGGAACCGATGACAGGAGCAAATATTAATGCATAGGCTAAAGAGGCCATCAGAACAACAAAAACAGTTATTGGTAAATATCTCATAAATTTACCTGACATGCCGGGCCAAACCATTAGTGGTGTAAATGCAGCAACCGTTGTGAGA